>JADZBF010000130.1 GCA_020852215.1 Lysobacter sp.
GGCGGTTTGAACTCCGCGAGCGCCGCCACCCGTTCCGGCAAGCTCTTCACGTCAGCAATGTGAATGTAATGCGTTTCGAGCACCGGCACTTCCTGCTTGCGTGCATGCCCGGTGATCAGTGCGATCGTGGTCGTCGGAACGAAGGCTTCGGCCAGTGCAGTCGACATCGTGTGGCGGAACGCATGGAATGCCACGCCCTTCTCGATCCCGAAACGTTTGAGATAGACCGAGAACTGTCTCGACAACTGCCGCCCGTAGCCAAGGCCGTTCGGCTTGCCATCTTTGCGCGTGCCCGCAGGCAGATGCGGAAACAATCTCGGATGCCCGGTTTTGCGCATGTCTTCAACGAAGTCGAGAAAACCTGCATCGAGCACCGGTTGCGCCAACGGAATGAAACGAATGGACGACTTCGTTTTCACCTTCTGATTGCGATCGTTCTTCCAGACGAATAGGCCCCATACGCCGTCGACCTGGCGCACATCGTCGATGTAAAGCTGCGCGACTTCGTTCACGCGCGCACCCGAATACAAACCGAGGATTGGACCCCACCATCGGTGCGGCAGCGCCTTCGCCCACGGCACGAAATGTTCGGGTGCGAAGATCGTCTTCAACTCCTCTGCCGTGAATGGCCGGCCCGTGTCCAAGTCGGTGCCGGTATCGATCTCCGGCCCCATGCCTTTGAGCGGCGAGCGGGCAATCACATCCAAATTGACCAGTGCGGTGAAGAACACGCTCAGCCGCTGTCGGTGCTTGTTGAGCGTGTGCGGTGAGGGTGCCGGCACACCGTTCTCACGTCCCTTGGCGATCGTCTCGGTCACCGACAGGCGGCGATACGCCGGTTTCACCGTGGCGTTGGCTGGCCACCAACGCACGCCCCCCCAGAACGCACGGATGTGCTTCGCCTTGATCTGGTCGACCGGCAGATCGCCCGCGATGCCCAGCAGCAGCCGCAGGCTGTGCTTGCTCTCGGTAATGGTGTCAGGGGACAACTGCCGCCGTTCCAGGTCGACAATGTGATTAGCGATCTCTTCTGACAGTCGTGGTGAGGCAGGCTCGGAAGCGGCGTGCTGAGGCACCTTCGACGTGCTTGCCCACGCCTTGGCGACCATCTCATCTGCGGCCTTCATCGCTTCAATGAAGTCGAGCGTGTCCTCGCGCCCCGTCGTCTGGACGGTGCCGAAATCGACTCCGCCGACCCTGACATTCGATGCGGTCCAGGGTCGATCCTCGCCAGCCTCGGCCGCCCGCTGAGCGCTTTCCAGAAGTTTCTTGACGTCGACCATGCTGTCCCCCTTCCGTAGGCGATCAAATGCTTTGGAGAGTGCCACAGCCTGCAAGGCTGCGGATAGACGCGCGGCGTCGCCACGCAGTCCATGTAACGAGCGAACGATCGAGCCAAACCCCAATCGTGGTGCGAGATCGCGAGGCACCCGGAAGCGCACATACAACCCGCTCGGGCGAGCCAACAAATATGGCTTCGGCATAAAAATGGTTCCTCAAATGGTTCCTTGGGCAAGGAACCACTCGGGAACCATTTCGAGAAAAACCCTTTAAAACTCAGTGCGTTGCGCACCTCAGGGCTGATCTGGAGCGGGTGATGGGAATCGAACCCACGCTAGCAGCTTGGGAAGCTGCAGTTCTACCATTGAACTACACCCGCGTTGTTGCGGAGTTTAGCCGCAGGGCGCCGACATGAAAACAGCCGGGCCTTTGCGGGCCCGGCTGTTGTCTGGTTTCGCTTCGACGAGCGGCGAGTCGCGCCGCTCGGAAGCCGCCGATCAGAAGCTCTTGCCGAAGGTGGCGAAGACCGTCGCGTCGGTGCCGTCGGTTTGGCCGATGGTGGTGCTCAGGCCGACATTCGCGTCCAGACCGAACAGTTCGGTGCGGGCGCCGAGGACGGCGGTCGCGTAGCTGTCGTCGAATTCCAAACCGGGGACGGCGTACTCGGGCGTGCCGACGATGGTCAGCGAGCGGGCGAAGGCTTCTTCCGCGTAGTCTTCGAACTCGCGGTCGTAGGTGAGCTTGGCGTAGGGCTTCATGTGGTCGCTCAGCTCGAACGTGGCCTGCCAGCCGATGCTGCCGATCAGCGAATCGAAGTTCTGGTCGGGGTAGGCCAGCGCGGTCGATTGCGTCGGGTTGCTTTCGGTGTAGCCGTCGACGTCGATGCGCTGCGCGAGCACGCTCACGACCGGGCCGTGCTTGAGCGTGCCTTCGCCGAACTGCATGCCCGCGTTGATGCCGAAGCTGAGGTTGGAGCCGTCGGGCGAGCCGGAATGCGTGCGCTTCACCGGGCCGAGCCAGATGTCGCGATCGACGTCGAAGCTGACCTGGCTGTAGCTCAATTGACCGTTGACCCACGCCTTCTCGCCGTACCACGCGACGAAACCGCCCAACGTGCCGTCGGTCTGGTCGAATTCGCCGGCGTTGTTGCCGAAATCGTAGGTGTTGCGGCCCAGCCCGCCGAAGGCGCCGAAGACCAGATTGCCGCGGGTCCAATCCACGCCGCCGGCGAGCGACGGGCCGAGGCTGTCGTAGATATCGCCGCCGCCGTAGGTCTGCACATCGGCGCGAGTATCGACCCACCAACGCGTGCCGTCGCCATCGGGCTTGCCGCCCAGATGGTTGGCGACGCGATCGGCGCGCGCGCGACCGATGACCGCAGTGGAATGCGGCAGGGCAGCGATCTGGCGCGGCCCTTCCAGCACCGACACGGCGTACTGCGACAGGATCTGATGCGCGCGGCTGGTCGGGTGCACGCCGTCGGCGAACAGGTAGGTGTTCGGGGCGTCCGGCGAGACGTAGCTGGTCGGGTTGCAGGTCAGCGAGTTCGCGGTGATCTGCGGCTGGCAGGCGGTGCCGGTGATGTTGGTGAAGCCATAAGCACCGGCATTCGCGGTGATTTCGCGGATCAGCGTGAAAGTATCGAGCGGAATCACGCGCAGGCCGTTACTGGCCAGCCCGTTGAACAGCGCGTTGTTGTAATTGGTGCTGAGCGCGGTGCCTTGCGCTTGTGCGGTGGCGCCCAAGGCACGGAAGGCCGGGGTCACGCCGAGATCCGGCACCGTGGCGACCAGGATGTAGCGGGCGCCCGCATTGCGCAGACTACCGACGATGCCGACTTCCGAGGCCACCGCGTTGGCGATGGTGGTGGTCGGATCGGCGCCGGCATTGGTGATCGCGAACAGGTCGTTCGCGCCGCCCCACACCGTGTACAGCGCGCGCGCATCGGCGCGGCCGCCGTTGGCGGTGAGGTAATTGCTGGTTTGCGTGGCCAGCGACGGGATCGGACCCAGCGCGCCGGTGGTGTTGATGCCGACGCGCGCGCCGCCCGCGGCGTAGTTGGTGCCGGTCTGGCCATTGCCGTTGGGCGTCGCGCCGGTGCCGTAGTAGTCGGCCAGATACTGCGACCAGACGAAGCCCGGGTTGGTGGTGAACTGGCCGGTCACCGGCCGCACGCTGGCGGGCAGCAACGGGCGGAAGAAACCACCGTCGGTCAGGCTCTCGCCGAAGAACACGGTTTGCGAATACGGGCCGCCGGCGAACGCCGGTACGGCCGCCAGGGCCAAAGCCGCGGCGAGAACACTGCGCATGGGCCGCTTGGCCCTTGAAGACAACGTCATACCCCCTCCAAAAATTTATGTCGAATGCGATGGCCCTTGGGGCCTGTAGGTGTACGTCTCCGGCCTGCCATGGCATACGCCACCGAATGGCGGCGCCGGATCGTGGCCGCATGGTTTCACGATCCCTGCGGGGACTCAAGTGCGACTTAACGCTTTTTTCGCAAATTCCGAAGGCCTGCGGCGCTGGGCTTCCGCCCGGGCCCGCGCGAGAATGCGTGGATGCGACTACGACTGAACGGCGAGCCTCTCGCCCTGACCGACGAGATTTCCACCATCGCCGACCTTCTGGCGCGCCAAGGCCTCGCCCAGCGCCGCGTGGCGGTGGAGGTGAACGGCGAGATCGTGCCGCGCGGGCGGCATGCGGAGCATGTTCTGCAGGAAGGCGATAGCGTCGAGATCGTTCACGCGCTCGGTGGGGGATGAGCGTCTTGATCGGGCCTTCCGGCCCTCCCACAATCGGCCGGCATTGCCCATCTTGATCGGGCCTTCCGGCCCTCCCACAAAAATTCGCGGCGCTTCTCGCTTCAATAGCGCTGGCGATAATCGGCGATAATCGCCGCATGACTCTTTCCTCGCATTCGGACGACGCGCTCGTCATCGCCGGTCAGCACTACCGTTCGCGCCTGCTCACCGGCACCGGCAAATTCAAGGATCTCGATGAGACCCGCCGCGCCACCGAGGCCGCGGGCGCCGAAATCGTGACCGTCGCGATTCGACGCACCAACATCGGCCAAACGCCCGGCGAACCGAATCTGCTCGACGTGCTGCCGCCGGATCGCTACACGCTGCTGCCCAACACCGCCGGCTGCTACACCGCCGACGATGCCGTGCGTACCTGCCGGCTCGCGCGCGAGCTGCTCGACGGCCATCGCTTGGTGAAACTCGAAGTGTTGGGCGACCAGCGCACGCTGTTCCCCGACGTGTTGCAAACGCTGAAAGCCGCCGAGACCTTGGTCGCCGACGGCTTCGACGTGATGGTCTACACCAGCGACGACCCGATTCTCGCAAAGCGGCTCGAAGAGATCGGCTGCTGCGCGGTGATGCCGCTGGCCGCGCCGATCGGCTCGGGCTTGGGCATCCAGAACAAATACAACCTGCTGGAAATCGTCGAAAACGCGAAGGTGCCGGTGCTGGTGGATGCCGGCGTGGGCACCGCGTCCGACGCCGCGATCGCGATGGAATTGGGCTGCGACGGCGTGCTGATGAACACCGCGATCGCCGGCGCGAAAGACCCGGTACGCATGGCGCTGGCGATGAAGCTGGCGATCGAAGCCGGACGCCACGCCTTCCTCGCCGGACGCATTCCGCGCAAGCGTTATGCCTCGGCGTCGTCGCCGGTGGATGGGTTGATCGGATAAACGGCCCGCTCATGCTCAAATTCGAATGGGACGCGCGAAAATCGACCGCCAATCTGCGCAAGCACGGCGTATCCTTCGAAGAAGCCGCGACGGTGTTCGGCGATCCGCTCGCGTTGACGGTCGCGGACCCCGATCATTCGATTCGCGAAGCGCGCTTCGTGACCATCGGACAATCGCATCGGCACTTGTTGATCGTCGTCGCGCACGTCGAACGCGGGAAGACGATGCGAATCATCAGCGCACGCAAGGCCACCAAGCACGAGCGAACGATTTATGAGCAGGACTGAAGCCATCCGAGCCGAATACCGCCGCGAAGAGCTCGGCCGAGGCGTCCGCGGCAAATATCTGCGCAGATACTCGAAAGGCACGAATCTCGTCCTGCTCGACGACCGCGTGGCGCAAGCGTTCCCGGACGCGGAAGCCGTCAACGCGGCTCTGTTGGGATTGCTGGCGCTGGCCGAAAAAGCGAAGCCCGTCGCTGCGAAGCCCCGCAAACGCGGCGCGTGATGGCGATGGCTTCCGATCACGCTTTCGACCAACCCTTCACCGTCGAAGAAGGGCAACGCAAAATCCGCAGCTTCGTGCTGCGCCAGGGCCGTTTCAGCCCGGCGCAACAGCGCGCGTTCGACGAGTTATGGCCGCGCTTCGGGCTCGATTACATCGGCGAAGCGCGCGATTATGACGCGACGTTCGGCCGTAAC
>JADZBF010000131.1 GCA_020852215.1 Lysobacter sp.
ACGCACGAAATCCGGCGGCACGAACACCGCCTGCGGGCACAGCCTTTCCGCGCGCACCGCCGGCATCGCCGAGCGCACGCCGAACGTGCGCGCCTCGTAAGAGGCCGCGCACACCACCGACCGCGCCCCGCGCCACGCCACCACCACCGGCTGGCCGCACAACGACGGATCGTCGCGCTGCTCGACCGACGCGTAGAACGCGTCCATATCGATGTGGATGATTTTGCGCGCTGCGGGCGGCATCTGCCGATTGTCGTCGTTTCGGCGCGAAACGCAACGCGAGATCGGCTCGAGCATCGACGGCGGCATCCATGATGCGATCGGCGACACGATCGACACCGCATTCGCCGCGCAGTTCGCTGCCGGCGTCGCAATTGCAGCCGTCGCCCGCGGTCGCGCGCATGGTGGCTGCACGCTGGACAGGCTCTCGCAGACACGGGAATATGACGCTCGGGTAATTCGCCCGCCCAGGCCCCGGCGCCGCCGGCCGCACTCGTTCCTCCGCGAACGCCATGAGACTTCTGCTGATCGAAGATTCCGAGTTGCTGACGCAGGCGATCCATCGCCGCTTCACGCGCGACGGTTACGCCTGCGATGTGGCCGACGACGGCGTTGCCGCGCTGAATTTTCTGCGCGGCCGTGCCTACGACGCGGTGGTGCTCGACTTGATGTTGCCGCGCCTGGACGGCTTGTCGGTTCTGCGCGAATACCGCCGGCAGCAAGGGGCGGCACCGATTCTGGTGCTGTCGGCCCGGGACCGCGTCGACGACCGCGTGCAGGCGCTTGATGCCGGCGCGGACGATTATCTGACCAAACCGTTCGCGTTGGACGAACTGCTCGCGCGCGTACGCGCGCTCACGCGTCGGCCGTCGCACACCTTATCGCCGTCGCTGGCGCTCGGTGCGCTGGAGTTGGATACGCGTTCGCGCACCGCCCGCTGGCGCGGAGACGACATCCGGCTAACGCCGAAAGAGTACGCGTTGCTGGAACTGCTTCTGCGCCAACGCGGACGCGTGCTTTCCCGCACACAGATTTTCGAGCATCTGTACGACAGCCGCAGCGACGCATCCGACAAAGTGGTCGAAGTGATCGTCAGCACCTTGCGCACGAAATTGGCCAAATACGGGATGAGCGATTCGATCCAAACCCGCCGCGGCTTCGGTTACGTGCTGCCGTGAGCATCGTCGGCGCCCCGCTGTCGTCCGCCTCCCCCGCGCGCGCGGGCTGGTCGCTGCGTCGACGGTTGGCGATCGGGTCGGCGCTGAGCATCGCCTGCGTGCTCAGCGCGCTATTCGTGATTCTGGACGTGTGGATTGATCGCGAAATCTATTCGCGCATGGACCAGATTCTGCTGGAGCGCTCGCGCCTCATCGAACATATGCTGGAAGCGCGGCACGCGACGGAATTGCAGCGCACGATGCGCGAATACGACCCCGAAGGGCATACCCAATTCTTCGCGGTCTTCGACGCTCGCGGCCGTTCCTTGGCGCGATTGTCTAGCACCGGCGATGCGATATTGTCCAAAGGCCCGGAACGCGACGGAACGCCACGCTATTACGATCTCGTCTTACCCGACGGTCATTCCGGCCGCGCGCTCGCGAGACGCCTGCCGGGTGCGGATTCGCCGGACGCCTCGCATCTGCTGGTCGTGGCGAGCGAACGCGAATCGTGGGATCGTGTGGAGCGTCGTGTCCACTTCGCGCTGCTGTTCGGCGCGGTCGCCGCTTCGGCGCTGGCGATCGCACTCGGTCTGTTGGTGACGCAGACGTTGTTCGCGGTATTGGACAAGAGCGGCGCGCATGTGGCGGCCTTGGACGCGCAGGCGCCGCCGCACCCGATCGGCGGCGATTTTCCGCGCGAGTTCGCGCCGTTCGCCGATGCGTTCAACACCGGCTTACGACGGCTCTATCAAGCCGTGGAGCGGGAACGCCGGTTCGCGCGCGATGTGGCGCACGAATTGCGCACGCCGCTATCAGAAATCCGCGCCACCGCCGAATCCGCCTTGGCCGACGAGGATCATCGGCGCCTGCGCGAGAGCCTGCACGCGGCCGTCGACGCCAGCGAACGAATGCAGCGCAGTGTCGATACCCTGCTGATGCTCTCGCGCCTGGAATCGGGGTTGGACGCTCCCGCAGTGGATCCGCTGGATCTGGCCGAATCGGTCGGCGCATTGCTCGAAGCCGCACGCCCTACCCTGCTCGCGCGTGCGCTGACGCTACGCTGCGACATGCCCGCATCGGCGTGGGTGCAGAGCGACATCGGCATCGTAGAGCGCATCCTCGCCAACATGCTGAACAACGCGATTGAGTACGCACCACGAGGCAGCGAACTAGGCTGTCGACTGCATCGCGACGACGCGGGATGGCGCTTGACGATCGATAACGCCGCGCCCGAGTTGACCGATGAGGATCTGAGCCATTTCGGTCATCGATTTTGGCGGAAAACGCCCGAGGGCGGCACAGCCCGTCATACCGGCTTGGGACTGGCGCTGGCGCTCGAAATGGCGAAAACCCTGGCGTTGCCGCTGCGATTCGAGCATCGCGATGGGCGCTTGCGCGCGCATTTGGGCCCTTGGCCATCGCTGTGAATAGCACCGCGGCATCACGCACGTCCGCAAAATCGCAATGACTCCCAAAGCTTGACCAAAGCTTCGCCGTACATGCTTGCGGCGGTTGGTTTTAGGTCGAGGAATCGGCGCGATGCAAAAGTTCGTTTTGTTTTTGGCGGCGCATGGGGCGATCAGCCCATGAGCGGCGTACGCAAGTCTCGAAAGATGCCGATCGTCGGCGCGATAGCGCTCGCGGCCATCCTGGCGTTCGCGTGGTTCGCATGGCGCGGGCCATCGAAACCGACCGAGGTACCTGCCGAAACCACGACGATCGCGTCCGACGGCAGTCTGACCCTGAGCGAGCGTCAGATGCGCAGCCAGGGCATCGAAAGCGCGGCGGTGAGCCCCGCCGCTGTCGTGCCGTTGCCCGATTTGCCGGCGCGCACCGCGCCGCCTTTGGAAGCGACCGCGCAGGCCATCGTGCCGTATGCCGGCGTGGTCACGCGCATTCTGGTCGATGAGGGCGCGAGCGTGCGCCGCGGCGAGCCGATGGTGCGTATCCAAAGCCGTGAGTTGCTGATGGCGCAAGCCGACCTCACCCGCGCGCGCAGCGAAGCGACGACCGCGACGCTGCAGGCGCGACGCGATGCGGCCTTGCTGGCAGAGGGCATCATCCCCGCCGCGCGCAACGAGCAAAGCCGCGCGCGTGCGACTGCGGCCGAGGGCGAACGTCGGCGCGCGGAAGGTGCGCTCGGGCAATTGCGCATCGACGGCGGCTCCCCGGGCGAATACGCGTTGCTCGCGCCGATGGACGGGCGCGTTCTGCGCCGTACGATCCAACCGGGCCAAGCCGTCGCGGCCCAGGATGCGGCGTTCACCATCGCTGCGCCCGGCCCGCTCGATCTGCATTTCAGCGTGCCGTTGCGCGAGAGCGCGGCGCTCGCGCCCGGCTTGCGCGTGCGATTGCCCAACGGCGGCGCGGCCGAGGTGGTCGCGATCAGCGCCGATGTGGACGCGAGCGATCAGCGTGCGCGTGTGCGTGCGCGACTCGCGTCCGAAGCCGGGTATCTCCCAGGTCAGCAATTCGGCGTGACCCTGGAATTGCCCGCCCCGGCCGGCGCGTGGGCGGTGCCGACCGCGGCGCTACTGCCGGTCGGCGACGGACACGCGCTGTATCGCATCGACGGCCGCCGCGTGCGCGCGGTGCCCGTGCAACAACTGCTCGGCGGCGACGATCGCATCAGCGTGGTGCGCGCCCGTGGCTTGGACGCGAAGGCGCGCGTTGTGGTGCGCGGTACGACGATGCTCAAATCCTTGCTGCCCGCGCAGGGCGACGCGGCGACGGTGCAGTGAGGGACGCATGCTTTCGCAACTGATCGAATTCTCGCTGCGCCAGCGCTTGCTGGTGCTGTTGGCGGCGGCCGCGCTCGCCGGTACCGGTGCGTTCGCGTTCTTGAAATTGCCGATCGACGCGTATCCGGATATTTCGCCCACGCAGGTGAAATTGATCCTGAAAGCGCCCGGCATGACGCCGGAAGAAGTGGAGGCGCGCGTGATCGCGCCGCTGGAGATGGAATTGCTGGGCGTGCCGCAGGGCGTCAATCTGCGCTCCACGGCGAAGTACGCCATCGCCGACATCACTTTGGACTTCGCCGAAGGCACCGATATCTACTGGGCGCGACAGCAGGTGGCCGAACGATACGCGAACGTCGCGCCGAATCTTCCGGACGGCGTGAACGGCGGACTGGCTCCGATCTCCACGCCGTTGTCGGACGTGTTCATGTTCACCATCGAAGGTGGCGGATTGACCCGTTCCGAACGCCGCACATTGCTGGATTGGACGCTGCGTCCAGCGCTGCGCACGCTGCCCGGCGTCGCCGACGTGAACGTACTCGGCGGCGAAGCCCGCGCCTTCGCGGTGATTCCCAATCGCGCGCGACTGTCGGCGGCCGGACTGCATTTCGGCGATGTGATTGCGGCGATCGAACGCAACAACCGCAACGACGGCGCCGGGCGGCTGCAGGCGGGCGAAGAAACGCTGATCGTGCGCTCGGAAGGCGCGATTCGGACGATCGAGGATATTTCCCGCATCGTCATCGCGTCGGGCACCACGGCGATACGCGTAGGCGATGTCGCCGAAGTGCGCACCGACGCGCTGATGCGCTACGGCGCCGTCACCCGCGACGGCGACGGCGAAGCGGCCGAAGGCATCGTCGTCGCGCTGCGCGGCGCCGACGCATCCGCGCTGGTCGCTTCGATTCGGCAACGCCTGGACGAACTGGCGCCCGCCCTACCGCCGGGCGCGAAAATCGTACCTTTTTACGACCGCAGCGCGTTGATCTCGCGCGCCGTGACCACGGTCTTGCGTGCGCTGCTGGAAGCGACGGTGTTGGTCGTGATTCTGTTGCTGCTGTTCTTGGGCGAACTGCGCGCTGCGCTGGTCGTCGCGTTGATATTGCCGTTCGCCGCACTCGGCACGTTCCTGTTGATGCGCTTCACCGGCATGAGCGCGAACCTGATGAGCCTGGGCGGCTTGGCGATCGCGATCGGCAGGTTGGTGGATGCAGCCGTGGTGGTCGTGGAGAACGCGGTGAGCCGCCTCGCGCCGGACACGCCGGGGGCGCATCTGCCGCGTCTGCACCGCGTCTTCGCCGCGGCGCGCGAAGTGGCGACGCCGGTCTCCGCGGGCATTGTGATCATCTGCCTGACCTTCATGCCCTTGCTCACGCTGCAGGGTCTGGAAGGCAAACTCTTCGCCCCCGTGGCGCTGACGATCGTCTTCGCCCTCGGCACGTCGCTGTTGTTGTCGCTCACGCTGGTGCCCGTGCTGGCTTCGCTGCTCTTGAAGGAAGGCGCGCATCGCGAACCGTGGCTGATGCGCAAACTCGACGCGCTGTATCGGCCACTGCTGGAGAGCGCGCTGACGCACCCGGCGCGCGCTGCGGCCGGCGCCGCAGCGGCGCTCGCGCTCGGCATCGCCGCCTATGCCGGCACCGGCAAGACCTTCATGCCGACGATGGACGAAGGCGACATTCTGCTGCAGTTGCAGAAACCGGCGTCAATCGGCCTGCAGCGTTCGCTGCAAATCGATCTGGCGGTGGAAAAGGCGATCCTGGCCGAAGTGCCGGAAGTGCGCCATATCATTTCGCGCGTGGGCTCGGACGAACTCGGGCTCGATCCGATGGGCTTGAACGAAAGCGATATGTTCATGCAGCTCGCGCCGCGCGAGGAATGGCGCAGCCCAGACAAGGACGCCCTGATCGAGCGCATTCGCCGCATCATGGACGACTTTCCGGGCGTCGAATTCGGCTTCACCCAACCGATCGAAATGCGCGTCTCGGAAATGCTCACCGGCAGCCGCGGCGATGTCGCGATCAAATTGTTCGGTCCCGATCTGGACACGCTCGGCGAACTGGCGCAGCGCATCGCGGCCACCGTCGAAACGGTGGAAGGCGCGCAGGATGTGCTGACCCAGGCCACCGACGGCGTGGAGTACCTGCAAGTGAAGATCGACGCGCAGGCGGCGAGCCGCGCAGGCTTGGCCGTGGTCGATGTGCAGGACGAACTGCGCGCGCAGTTGGAAGGCCTGCCAGCGGGCACCGTCATCGAACCGGATCGGCGCACACCGATCGTGGTGCGCGGCGGTGCCGGACCGCGCGATTCCGCCGCGCGCTTTTCGGATCTGGCGCTGGCGCGCGGCGATCGCGGCGAAATTCCGCTCGCCGCGTTGGCGACCATCGCGCCCTCGTCCGGTCCTGTGCTGGTCCGTCGCGAAAGCGGTTCGCGCTTCGCATTGATCCAATCCAACGTCGCCGGCCGCGACCTGGTCAGTTTCGTCGAGGACGCGCGCGCGGCGGTAGCGCGCGACGTGTCGCTGCCGCCCGGGTATCGCATGGTCTGGGGCGGTCAGTTCGAGAATCAGCAGCGCGCCGCCGCGCGCTTGGGCTTGGTCGTGCCGGCGGCGTTGTGTCTGATCTTCTTCATCCTGTTCATGACCTTCGGCTCGGCGCGACAGGCGCTGCTGATTCTCGGCAACATTCCGTTTGCCCTGGTCGGCGGTATTCTGGCGCTGTGGGTCTCGGGCCAGTATTTGTCGGTGCCGGCATCGGTGGGGTTCATCGCGCTGCTGGGCATCGCGGTACTCAACGGCTTGGTGCTGGTGACGTATTTCAACCAACTGCACGCGCTGGGACTGCCGATCGAACACGTCGTGCGCGAGGGCGCAATGCGCCGCCTGCGCCCGGTGCTGATGACCGCGACGATCACCGCATTCGGTTTGGTCCCGCTGCTGCTGGCGACCGGGCCGGGTTCCGAAATCCAGCGGCCGCTGGCGATCGTGGTGATCGGCGGGTTGGTCAGTTCGACCGCGTTGACCTTGTTGTTGTTGCCGGTGCTGTACCGCCGCTATGGCCATTCGGCCGAGGACATCGCCATCGCCGCCGCACCGAGGGCCGCCGCATGAGCGACTTCGTTCGCCTCAGTCTGATTTTTCCGCCCGCGCTGGAAAACGCCGTCACCGATGCGTTGATCGCGGACCCGGGTCTGCCGGGCTTCACGCTCTTCCACGCCGAAGGACACACCAGCCATTTCGCCAACGCCACGGTCGCCGAGCGGGTGCGCGGCCGCGTGGAGCGGCGGATTTTGTGGGTGGTGGTCGAACGCGAACGCGTGGAGGAAGTCCTCGATGCGCTGCGCCGTCGCGTGGCCTCGCACGACGTGCGCTGGTGGACCGAAGCGATTCTCGCGCACGGGAGATTGGCATGAGTCGAGATATTCGCGATATCGCAAGCAAGGCTGCGATGCGCACGTCCCATGCGGCGGCGTTGATCGTTCTGTTGTGCGGGGGTGCGGCGACGGCACATGCGGCCGACGCGTCCGTGTCTGATATCGTCCGCGCCGATTATCTGCCGCCGGAAGAACGCATCGCTTCGGCATTGGCGGCGCAGCCCGACGTACGCGCCGCGGCCGCGCGGTTGCGCACGGCGCATGCGGATGCGCGCGCGCTGGAGATCGGCGCTTACGAGCTCGAAGCGACGGTGATCCCGCAGCGCCGCCGCACCGATGGCGGCGGCTACGACGAATGGGAAGCGCAGTTGAGTCGTCGCATCCGTCTTCCGGGCAAAGCGCGTCTGGATCGCGACATCGGCCGGCACACCATCGACGCGGCCGAATTGCGCCTCGACGACTCCGAGCATCAAGCCGCGCGACGCCTGCTGGCGCTGTGGATGGCCTGGCTGCGCGACGCGCACACCGCGAACGAGTCCGACGAGCAAACCGCGCTGCTGCGGCGCGAGCGCGACGCCTTGGCGCGCCGCGTCACCTTGGGCGACGCCGCACAGCGCGAACTCGATGCGATGGAGGCCGAGCGCGCGCAAGCGGATGCGCAGGCGATCGCCGCACGCGCGCAGGCGGACGCTTCGCGACGCGCGCTCGCGGGCCGATTTCCGCAAATCCCGCTCCCCGAACGCGCGCCGCCGTTGTCCGAACCTGCCGCATTGCCCGAGGACGCCGAACGCTGGCGGCAACGCATCGTCGAACGCAGTCACGAAATCGGCATCGCCGAAGAGGATGCGCTGCGCCAGACGCGGATCGCCGAACGTACGCGCGCCGACCGCATGCCCGATCCCAGCCTGGGCCTGCGCATGATGAGCGACCGCGGCGGCGCCGAAAGCGCGCTCGGCGTAGTGCTGAACGTGCCGATCGGCGGGCGCTACCGGCGTGCGCTGTCCGACAAGGCCGAGGCCGATGCGGCCGCGGCTGCGGCCGACGCGGCGAACGTGCGTCAAACGATCGAACAAGACGCCTGGGACGCCGCGCACGCCGCCGACAGTCGTCTGGCTCAATGGCGCTCGCAGCAACGCGCCGTCGCCGCACAGACCTCCGCCGCGGCGCGCACGCGACGCGCATGGGAATTGGGCGAAACCGGATTGGGCGAGTATCTGCAGGCGCAGCGCCTGCATCGTCAAGCGCGACTGGCCGAAACTCTCGCGCGCGCCGACGCATTGGAAGCGGCGTTGCTGGTGTTGGTGGACAGCCACGAGTTGTGGCATCCGGAATTGGCGTTCGACGAAGCGGATGCGGCGGTGCATTCGCGGTAGCGCGAATGGCCTACTTCTTCGCAGCCGCTTCCCGACTCCTTCACGCTCCGCCAGTCGCGAATGCGCCGCGCGTTCGCGATTACTTCGCGTGAGCGCGCACGAAGGCCGCAAAACCGGACAGGTAGTTCGCCAAGGCTTTCTGAGCGCTTTCGTCGGTCAATCGCCCCTGCGCATCCACCGCGTTCTGGGCGCGAGAGAGCATCATCGTGCCGCCGCTGTAGACCACGCCCCCCAGCAGTTTGAGCGTCGGCAACCACGCCGTCTGCGCGGTGATCGTGCCGAACCCGCTCATCGAGGCGCCGACGATTCCGATCGGACGACCGCCGAAAACAGCTTTCATATCGGCGCGCGATAGCCAATCGATGCCGTTCTTCATCACGCCGGGCACACCATTGTTGTATTCGGGCGAGACCAACAACAACGCGTCGGCGGCGAGAATGCGCGCTTTCAGCGCCAGCACCGCTTCCGGCAAGCCGTCGCGCGTTTCCAGATCGCCGTCGTACAGCGGCACGCCGTGCAGCGTACCGACCTCGATCTGGACATCCTGCGGCGCGTGTTCCTGCGCGGCGCGAGCCAAGGCGGTGTTGAAGGACGCAACTCGCAGACTGCCGGAGAGCGCGAAGATTCTGGTCATCGTGAGCTTCGGTCGAAGTGGATACGGGGAAGGGAAACATCCGAGCGCGGCAACGAGCGGCGTGGCCGGATCGCGACGCGGCGACGACTTATTCCACCGTCACCGACTTCGCCAAGTTCCGCGGCTTATCCACATCGGGACCGCGCGCCAATGCCGCGTGGTAGGCGAGCAATTGCACCGGGATGGCGTGGACGATCGGCGAGAGCAAGCCGACGTGGCGCGGGGTGCGGATGACGTGGACGTTTTCGGATTCGGTGAAGTGGCTGTCGGCGTCGGCGAAGACGTACATTTCGCCGCCGCGGGCGCGGACTTCCTGGATGTTAGATTTCACTTTTTCCAACAGGCTGTCGTTCGGCGCGATCACCACCACCGGCATGTCGGCGTCGACCAAAGCCAGCGGGCCGTGTTTGAGTTCGCCGGCCGGATAGGCTTCGGCGTGGATGTAGGAAATTTCCTTGAGTTTGAGCGCGCCTTCCAGCGCGATCGGGTAATGGATGCCGCGACCGAGGAACAAAGCGTGATGCTTCGGCGCGAAACGCTCGGACCACAGCGCGACCTGCGGTTCCAGATTCAAGGCATGCTGCACGCTGCCCGGCAGATGGCGCAGCGCGTCGAGCAGTTCGGCTTCCAGTTCCGCCGATAGCTTGCCCTGCACTTTGGCCACGGTGGCGGTCAGCGCGAACAACGCGACCAACTGCGTGGTGAAGGCTTTGGTGGAAGCGACGCCGATCTCGGCGCCGGCGCGGGTGTAGAACACCAGCTTGCTGGCGCGCGGAATCGCGCTTTCCGGCACGTTGCAGATCGACAGCGTGCGCGTGTGGCCCTGCGCTTTCGCGTATTTCAGCGCTTCCATCGTGTCCAGCGTTTCGCCGGACTGGGAAATGGTGACCACGAGTTGGCGCGGGTTCGAGACGACCTTGCGATAGCGATACTCGCTGGCGATCTCCACGTTGCACGGCAAACCGGTCAAGGCTTCGAACCAGTAGCGCGCGGTCAAACCCGCGTAGTAGCTGGTGCCGCAGGCGATGATCTGCAATGCGTCGATATCGCGAAAAATCGCTTCGGCGCTGTCGCCGAACAGTTCGGGCGTGAAACTGCCCGCATCGGTGATCGCTTCGATGGTATCGGCGATCGCGCGCGGCTGTTCGTGGATCTCTTTTTGCATGAAGTGGCGATATGGGCCGAGTTCCATCGACGCCAACGACACGCCCGACATGTAAGGCTCGCGCCGCACTTCGGCATCGTGGGCGTCGAACACGCGTACGCCGGTGCGCGTGACTTCGGCGGTGTCGCCTTCTTCCAGAAAAATCACACGTCGCGTGGCTTGCACCACCGCGGACACGTCCGAGGCGATGAAGTTTTCGCCCTCGCCCAGGCCGATCAACAGCGGGCAGCCCATGCGCGCGCAGACCATGCGATCGGGCTCGGCCTTGCTGATGACCGCCAGCGCGTAGGCGCCTTCGAGTTCCTTCACCGCGCGCTGCAGCGCGGCGAGCAAATCGTCGCCCTGGGTGAGGTAGTGATGGATCAAATGCGCGATGACTTCGGTGTCGGTCTGCGATTCGAACGTGTAGCCCAATGCGCGCAGGCGCTCGCGCTGCGCTTCGTGGTTTTCGATGATGCCGTTATGCACCAGCGCGACGCCATGACTGATGTGCGGATGCGCGTTGCCTTCGGTGACGCCGCCGTGCGTGGCCCAGCGCGTGTGGCCGATGCCGAGTTCGGCGCGGAAGCCCTCGGTGGCCGCGGCGCTTTCCATTTCCGCGACCCGGCCGGTGCGGCGGACGCGGCGCACATCGCCACCTTCATCGGCGCCACCGACGACGGCGATGCCGGCGGAGTCGTAGCCGCGGTATTCCAGTCGTTTCAGGCCTTCGATCAACACCGGTACCACATCGCGATTCGCGATCGCGCCGACAATGCCGCACATGAATTCGTCGCCTCCGTAGGGTGCGCGTAGTGTAGCGGCGAATCCGCCGAGCCGGTGTCCGCGCGGACGCGTCCGTTGTCCGTTCGGACAGCCATCATCGGAAAAAATAACCATAAAAATCAATAAATTAAACTTGGCACGCGGATTGCTTTGACTGTATCGAGCCCCCGCTCGTTACCCTCCCCCTGGAGACACGCCATGTCCACCTCCGCCGCTCGAAACATCTCCGCCTTCGCTCCGCATTGGTCCGCCGACGAATTGGCCGCGGCGATGCCGCGCGCCCTGCCGCTGCACATGCTCGATCTGCGCCCGGCCGCGAACGATGCGCGCGCGCACCGGCCGCGCCGCGCGGCGCGGCAGTACGCCGCGACGCCCGCGCTCGCGTTGTTCCGTATCCACGGCTGACGCGCGCGCAGGGATGACGGCCACGCTATGAGCATTCGCGACACTTCCGCGCAAGACCGCACGATCGCCAACGCGCCCGCGTCGCGTCGCCGTCTGCTGACGATCGGACTCGCGGTCGCGGCGCTCGCGATCGGCGCGGCGTTCCTGGTCTCCGCGTGGCGCGGCGGCAGTCGTTCGGTCGACGCCGGGCGCATCCGCATCGCCACGGTGACGCGCGGCGACCTGGTGCGCGACTTGTCCGCCGAAGGCCGTGTGATCGCCGCCAACAGTCCCACCTTGTACGCCATCGCCGCGGGCACAGTGACGCTGAAAGTGGTGGCGGGCGATGCGGTGAAACGCGACCAAATTCTCGCCGAAATCGACAGTCCCGATCTGCGCAGCCGCTTGGCGCAGGAACAGGCGACGCTCGCCAGTTTGGACGCCGAAGCCGAGCGCGCGGTGCTCGACGCCGAACTCACCCGTGCCGGCGCGCGCAAGTCGCTGGATCAAGCGTCGGTGGATCAAACCGCCTCGGTGCGCGATTTGGAGCGGAACCGGCGCGCGTTCGACGGCGGCGCCGTCGCCCAGATCGATGTGGCGCGCGCGCAGGACTCGCTGAAGAAAGCCGAGCTCGCGCTCGCCAACGCACGCAAGGAATTCGATCTGCAAAGCCGCGGCGCCGGTTTGGACGCACGCAACAAACGCCTGCAGGCCGACCGGCAGCGCGAAGTGGTGGTCGAATTGCAGCGGCAGGTGGATGCGCTGAATTTGCGCGCGCCGTTCGACGGTCAGGTCGGTCAATTGATGATCGCGCAACGCGCGAACGTGCCGGCGAACGCGGCGGTGCTGACCTTGGTCGATCTGTCGCAGTTCGAAGTCGAAATCAAAGTGCCGGAAAGTTTCGCGCGCGATCTGGGCATCGGCGTACCGGCCGAAGTGCAAGCCACCGGCGGTACGTTCGCGGCCAGCATCTCCGCGGTGTCGCCGGAAGTGGTGAACGGCGAAGTGTCCTCGCGTTTGCGCTTCGCCGACAAACAACCGCCCGGCTTGCGTCAAAACCAGCGCTTGAGCGCGCGCATCGTGCTCGACACGCGCCGCGATGTGCTGATGGTGGATCGCGGGCCGTTCGTCGAACAGGGCGGCAGCCGCGCTTATGCGATGGACGGCGATTCGGCCGTGCGCCGCCCGCTGCGCACCGGCGTCAGCAGCCTGTCGTCGGTGGAAATTCTCGATGGAGCCAAGGTCGGCGACCGCATCGTCGTCTCCGGCAGCGATCAGTTCGGCGATGCCGAACGCGTTCGCATCTCCGGTTTATAGCCGCAATTCCTCGTCGCGAATCGTTCTTTCCCTCCCCGCCTCGCGCCACGCCACTCTCCCTCGCCGCGCTCGCCATTCTCTCCGGAGCCCTCCCATGCTGCACATGCAAGGCGTCACCAAAATCTACCGCACCGAATTGGTCGAGACCCACGCATTGCGTTCGCTCGATCTGCACGTGAAGGACGGCGAATTCGTCGCTGTGACCGGGCCGTCGGGTTCGGGTAAAACCACGTTCCTCAATATCGCCGGCCTGTTGGAAGAATTCACCGGCGGCAGTTATCTGCTCGACGGCGAGGACGTGAGCAAGCTCGGGGACGATGCGCGCTCGAAACTGCGCAATCGCAAGATCGGTTTCATTTTCCAGAGTTTCAATCTGATTCCGGACCTCAACCTTTTCGACAACGTCGACGTGCCGTTGCGCTATCGCGGCATGGCCGCGAGCGAGCGCAAGTCGCGGATCGAGGACGCGCTGACCCGGGTCGGTTTGGGCTCGCGCATGAAACACTTCCCGGCCGAACTCTCCGGCGGTCAGCAGCAGCGCGCGGCGATCGCGCGCGCGCTGGCCGGCAGTCCGCGTCTGCTGCTGGCGGACGAACCCACCGGCAATCTCGATTCGCAAATGGCGCGCAGCGTCATGGAATTGCTGGAGGAGATCAACGGGCAAGGTACGACAATCGTGATGGTGACCCACGATCCGGAACTGGCCGCGCGCGCGCAACGCAACGTGCATATCGTCGACGGCATGGCCAGCGATTTGCGCATGGACAGCGGACTGGTGCGCCCCGCCGCCGCCGCGCAGGCCACCGCACTCTGAGGACTACGCCATGTTCGCCTACTACTTCGATCTCGCCCTGCGCAGTCTGCGTCGCAACAAAGCGCTGACTTTGGTCATGGTGCTGGCGATCGCGCTGGGCATCGGCGCGACCATGACCACGCTGACCGTTTATTACGTGCTCGCCGGCGATCCGATTCCGCAGAAGAGCGGCGTGCTGTTCTATCCGCGTATCGATCCGCGCTCGAAACAGGGCTTCACGCCCGGAGACGAGCCGGAGCAACAGATGACCCGCTTCGATGCCGAGGCCCTGCTCCGGCAAAAGCGCGGCGACCGGCAAGCGGTGATGTCCGCCGGCAGCGTGGTCGTCGAAATCGAAAACAGCACGGCCAAGCCCACGTACGAACAGACGCGCTACACCTCGGCCAACTTCTTCTCGATGTTCGACGCGCCGTTCTTGCACGGGAACGGCTGGACCGCGGCGGACGATGAAGCCCGCGCGCGCGTGGCGGTGATCACGAAGAAGCTCAACGATCGTTTGTTCCGCGGCGGCAACAGCGTCGGCAAAACATTCCGGCTCGACCGCAACAGCTTCCGCGTGATCGGCGTGCTCGACGATTGGGCCGTGAACCCGCGCTTTTACGACCTCACCAACCAGCGCTTCGGCGGTGCCGAGAATGTTTTCCTGCCCTTCTCGACCTCGCGCGCGCTGAAGATGGGCTCGCAAGGCAATATGAATTGCTGGGGCGAGGCGAATCTCGACGACGAGGGCTCGACTGGCGTCAATGCGCCGTGCACCTGGCTGCAGTATTGGGTCGAGCTCGACAGCCCCGAGAAAGTGGAGCGTTATCGGCGCTATCTCGTCGATTATTCCGACGAGCAGCGCAAAGCCGGGCGCTTCGAGCGGCCGACCAATGTGCGCTTGCACGACGTGATGAGCTGGCTGGACGAAATGGGCGCGGTGCCGGCGGACGTGCGTCTGCAGATGTGGCTGGCGTTCGGCTTCCTGGCGGTCTGTCTGCTCAACACCGTCGGCCTGTTGTTGGCGAAATTCTTGCGCCGCGCACAGGACATCGGCGTGCGTCGCGCGCTGGGCGCCTCGCGTCGCAACATCTTCCTGCAGTGCCTGGTCGAAGCCGGCACGGTAGGCCTGGTCGGCGGCGGCCTCGGCCTGGGCCTGGCGTGGTTGGGGCTGTGGGCGGTGCGTCAGCAACCCACCGACTACGCCGAACTGGCGCACCTGGACACGACGATGCTGGCCTTGTGCTTCGTGCTGGCGCTGGCCGCGAGCCTGCTCGCCGGACTGCTGCCGGCATGGCGCGCGTGCCAAATCACGCCAGCGATTCAGTTGAAATCGCAATAAGCCCTTTCGCGGAAGGGGCGGTGCTCTCTCTCCGCATCGCCCCTTTCTTTTTCGCCCCTTTCTTTTTCGCCCGCCTCCCCGCACCGGAGCCCACCATGGACATCCGCCCGATCCTCTCCACACTGCTCCGGCATAAGACCGCCGCGGCGCTGATCGTGCTCGAGATCGCGTTGAGCTGCGCCATCATCTGCAATGCGCTGTTTCTGATCACCGACCGCATCGGTCGCATCGGTCGCGACAGCGGACTGACCGAAAACGAACTGGTACGCCTGCAGGTCGGCAGCCTCGACGATGGCGACGAAACCGCGCGCGCCCGTGCCGACATGGCCGCGCTGCGCGCGATTCCGGGCGTCGTACACGCCAGCAGCGTGAACCAGATTCCCTACGGCGGCTCGTCCTGGAACAGCGGCGTGCGTCTGACCCGCGAGCAACAGGATTCGAACTTCAACGCCAGCACCTACCTCGGCGACGAACAAATGTTGGAAACCTTCGGTCTGCGCTTGATCGCCGGTCGCGACTTCGCGGACGACGAGTATCTGGAGTGGGAAGCGATGAACAAGCCGGGCGTGAACATCGCGTTCCCGGCGGCGATCGTCACGCGCGCGTTCGCCGAGAATCTCTACCCGGGACAGAACGCGATCGGCAAAACCTTTTTGGTCTGGGGCGACAATCCCACCCGTATCGTCGGCATCGTCGATCACGTGCTGCGCCCCAACGATGCGGGCGCTTCCAACGAATCCGGTTACTCGGTCTTTCTGCCCGTGCAGATGAGCATGGGCTTGTACGTGCTGCGCACCGCGCCGGAACGCCGCGCGGACGTGATGAAGACCGCGATCGACACGCTTAACAAACTCGACGCCAACCGTCTGATCAACGATCAGGACCTGGTGAGCGACATGCGTCGGGATTTTTACGGCCGCGATCGCGCCGTCGCATGGTTGCTGGCGATCGTCTGCGCGGCGCTGCTGACGATCACCGCCTTCGGCATCGGCGGCCTGGTCAGTTTCTGGGTGCAGCAGCGCACCAAACAGATCGGCGTGCGCCGCGCCCTCGGTGCGACGCGCGGGCAAATCCTGCGCTATTTCCAGATCGAGAATTTCCTGCTCGCCACGATCGGCATCGCGCTCGGCATGCTGGGCGCGTACGGATTGAATCAATTACTGATGTCGCATTACGAACTGCCGCGCTTGCCTCTGGTCTATCTGCCGGTCGGTGCTGCAGCGCTATGGCTGCTGGGTCAGGTGGCGGTGTTCGGCCCGGCCCGGCGCGCCGCCGCGGTGCCGCCGGCGATCGCGACGCGCAGCGTTTGAAGCCCCGCACCGGGTGCGGCGATGACCGCCGTTCCCGCTCGCCCTTTCTCCCTTCTTGTCTTCCCAGCCCGAGGATTTTTCGATGCTATCGCGTCTCCACCTCTCCATTGCGATCGTTTTCTCGCTCATCAGCCTGACGCCGATCGACTCGGCAGGACTTGTGCGTAGCGATATCGCGCAAACCAAGACCTCGCAGCAATCTTCCGGCAGCTTCCACTGGCAAGCCGACCGACGGACGTTGGCGCTGCATGATCGCGACGGCATCCTCGTCGTAACCCTCGTCCGGCCGGCATCGCTGTTCGGGCTACGTATCGACGACAGAATCGTCGGCGTGGGCGAACATCGCGCTGATACGGTCGACGACCTGCTGCAGGCGCTGAAGGCGTTGGAGGGCCAGACCGCTGTGCTGCATCTGATGCGCAACGGCCGTGCGCTGGATGTGTCTCTCGCAAGCCGCGATTACGCATCCTGGCTGCCGCCTCCCACGCCGAGCCCGCCATCTCCGCCCAAGCCCGTCGAGGCCAACTGACCGGGATCAGCCTCCTCCGGCGACTGAGCCGACACCGCTGCGCAAAGACCGACGTGACATTCAGGCCTCCCGCGCACGACAATGATCCCCACACCGCCGATTCCCGCGCATGCCGACCATCCTCGTCATCGACGACAACCCCGCGGTCGCCACCGCGCTCGAGACTCTGTTCTCGCTGCACGATATCGACACCCGCATCGCCAACGGGCCGGAAGAAGGGCTGGCGGCCCTCGCGCAGTCGCCGGTGGACCTCGTGGTGCAGGACATGAATTTCGAGACCGACACGACATCGGGCGAAGAAGGCGAAGCGTTGTTCCGCGAGATTCGCGCGCGCGACCCGGATGTGCCGGTGATTCTGCTGACGGCGTGGACGCATTTGGAATCCGCGGTGGAGTTGGTGAAAGCCGGCGCGGCGGATTACCTCGCCAAACCGTGGGACGACCGCAAGTTGATGGCGACGGTCAACAATCTGCTGGAGCTGTCGCAGACGCGGCGTCAACTGGCGCGTCGCGATGCCGGCGAACGCCGTCGCCGCGCGGCGTTGGACGCCTACGATCTGCGCGGTTTCGTGCATGCCGACCCGCTGACCGAATCCACGCTCACGCTGGCGTGTCAGGTCGCGCGCTCGGACTTGCCGGTCCTGATCACCGGCCCCAACGGCGCGGGCAAGGAAAAACTCGCGGAAATCGTGCATGCGAATTCATCGGTACGCAGTGGACCGTTCGTCGCGCTCAACTGCGGCGCGCTGCCGGCGGAATTGATCGAAGCGGAATTGTTCGGTGCCGAACAAGGCGCGTACACCGGCGCCACGCGCGCGCGCGAAGGCACGTTCGAGGCCGCCGACGGCGGCACGCTATTCCTCGACGAAATCGGCACGCTACCGTTGGCCGGACAAGTCAAATTGCTGCGCGTGCTGGAAACCGGGCGCTTTCAACGCCTGGGCGGCCATCGCGAACGCGAAGTCAAAGTGCGCGTGCTGAGCGCGACCAACGCCGATCTGCCGACGATGATCGCGGCCGGACAGTTTCGCGAAGATTTGTATTACCGCTTGAATGCGATCGAAGTGCGGTTACCGTCGCTGGCGCAGCGGCCCGACGATATCGTGCCTTTGGCGCGGCATTTTCTACCTCCGGGCAAAACCCTGGCCGAGAGCGCCGAGCGCGCGCTGATCGCGCATCGCTGGCCGGGCAATGCCCGCGAGCTGCGCAACACCATTCAACGCGCGGCATTGTTGGCGAAAAGCGATCGGATCGAAGCGGAGGATCTCGGGCTGCAGGCCGCGCTATCGGTCGCGACGTCGGCCACGCACATCGGCGATGTTGCGGAACCGGATCGCACGACGATCGAAATGGCCTTGGAGCGCGCGGGCGGCGTACTCGCGCAGGCGGCGAACGACTTGGGCATGTCGCGACAAGCCCTGTATCGCCGACTCGAACGCCTCGGCATCAAACGGCCATAGACCTTCTCATGCGCGCGTCTCGGAAACGATCCTTGGCGACGCGTCTGATCGCGTTCAGTACGCTCGCCTGCGCGGCGGCGGCAGCGCTGACCGCCGTCTTCGCGCAATGGTTGGAACCCTGGGCGGCAGCGACGGCGGCCTTCGCCATCGCGACCGGCTTCGTCGTCGTCGCGCTGCGCCGCACTATTGCGCCGATGCGCGGCCTGTTTCGCGCGTTGGCCGGCACCGTCGCCAGTTATCGCGACGGCGACTACAGCTTCGGCATCCGCTGGGACCAGGATCGCGATTTGGCCGAATTGGTCGATGCGCACAACGCGCTCGGCGACGTGTTGCGCGATCAGCGCGTCGCCTTGGTGCAGCGCGAACTGTTGCTGGACACGATGGTGCAGAACACGCCGGTGGCGATGGTACTGCTCGACACGACGCGGCGAATCGTGTTGGGCAATTTGGCCGCGCGCAAGCTCTTGGGCGAAGGCCGTCGCTTGGAAGGCCAGAGTTTCGAAGACGTATTGACGCGCGCGCCGGAGGCTCTGCGCGACGCGTTCGAGCGCGGCGGCGACGGCATTTTCGCGGTGAATCGCGAGGACGAGGAAGATATTTATCATCTATCGCTGCGGCATTTCCGGCTCAACGGGCGACGCCACGAATTGATTCTGCTGCGTCAGCTCACCGCCGAACTGCGGCGACAAGAAGTGCAGACGTGGAAGAAGGTGATCCGCGTGATCAGCCACGAACTGAACAACTCGTTGGCGCCGATCGCATCGCTTGCGCATTCCAGCGCGGAACTGCTGCGGCGCGGCCAGTTGGAACGATTGCCCGCGGCGTTGTCCACCATCGAAGAGCGCGCGCGGCATTTGGAAGGGTTTATCCGCGACTACGCGCGCTTCGCGAAACTGCCGGCGCCGCGGCTGGAACCGTTGGAATGGTCGCGGTTTCTCGCGCAACTGCGCAGTCAAGTCGAGTTCGCGTGGGACGGCACGAACGGCGACGGCGTGTTCCATGCCGATGCGGCGCAGTTCGAGCAAGCCCTGCTGAATTTGGTCAAGAACGCGCACGAATCCAGTTCGAGCGAGAACGAAGTGCGGCTGATCCTGCGCCGCCTACCCGACGCATGGCGCATCGAAATTCTCGACCGCGGCAGCGGCATGAGCGATGCGGTGCTGGCGCAAGCGCTGTTGCCGTTCTATTCGACCAAGCGCCATGGCACCGGTTTGGGACTCGCGTTGACGCGCGACATCATCGAAGCGCACGGCGGCCATATTTCGCTGCAGAACCGCGAAGGCGGCGGTTTGTGGGTGAGTCTGATCTTGCCGGCGCGGTGAGCCTGTGCGGTGAGGTCACCACAGACCCCACTGTTGTGGGAGGGCCGGAAGGCCCGATGCTTTTCATGAGAATTGGGTTCGGGCCTTCCGGCCCTCCCACATCGAAATCGGGTCTTCCGGGTTTGCTGCATCGAACCGGCCTTGCCGCATCGAATCGGGCCTTCCGGCCCTCCCACATCGAAATCGAGCCATTCGGGTTTGCTCTATCAAACCGGCCCTGCCGCATCGAATCGGGCCTTCCGGCCCTCCCACATCGAAATCGGGTCTTTCGGGTTTGCTTTATCAAACCGGCCCTGCCGCATCGA
>JADZBF010000132.1 GCA_020852215.1 Lysobacter sp.
GCGACACGCCATTGCTGCGCGCGAGCCTCGCCAACGGTCGGCAATATCTCGCGGCGCGGCGCGGCGATTTCGCCGATCTTCCGCAAACCGTCGTCGCGCTAGCGCGCGAGCGCCTGCGCCAGCCGCCGCGTTCGCTGCTCCTGGTCGGCAGTTGCGGTTTGAGCTTACTCGATGCGCTGATCGCGCCGTTCGACGACGCACAACGCGCGCGTCTGCGCATCGTGGCATACGGCGGCGTCGGTCCACGTTGGCCGCGCGGCGTCGAAGGCGCGCAACTGCGCGGTCGTCGCGACCGTATCGCCGCATGGTTCGGACCGAACGACGGTCCGCAGCCGCGCACGATCGATTGCGGTCACATGGATTATCTCGAGCGCAGTGCCGCGCTCGATGCGGTGCTCGACGCCGCGCGTACGCACTGGCCTTGGTTGCGAGGCGACGCATGAACGCGACCGATGCGCTAAGGCCCACCGCGCGTGCGAGCGGCACCAAGCCGCGCATCGATCTGTTGGCGCCACCGTTCGCCGGACACTTGCATCCGATCCTCGCCATCGGCCGCGCGTTGCGCGAGATCGCCGATGTCGAAGTGGTCAGCACCGACGGCGCGCAGGCGCGTATCCGCGCCGCGGGTTTGCGCGGCGTTGCGCTCGTGCCCGGCGCGGACGCCGCGCTGCGCGCGCTCACCGATCCGCCGTACGCCGTCGGCGCGAATCCGCTGCGTTTGCAGGCGCAATTTCAAGAAGCGTTGCGCCTGCAGGCCGCGTTCGCCGCCGCGCTCGATGCGCGTTACCACACGCAGCGCGCCGATTTGTTGATCGCCGATTTCACGCTGATCGTCGCCGGGCCCATCGCCGCGCGCTACGGCATGCCATGGTGGACCAGCCATCCCTCGCCCTGCGTGATCGAAGCGCCGGGCGGTCCGCCGGCGTATCTCGGCGGATGGACGCCGGGCCGCAACGCATTCGGTCGCGCGCGCGATGCGTGTGCGGCGCAGGCGGTGCGCGGGTTCAAACGCGGCGTGCATCGGCTGCATCGACGCGCGCTGTCCGAACTCGGGCTCGATCGCGTCTATCGCAACGACGGCAGCGAAGCGGCGTATTCGCCCGACTGCGTGCTCGCGCTGGGACTGCGCGAACTCGAATTCGAGCGGCGTTGGCCCGACTCCGTGCGCTTCGTCGGGCCGATGCTGTGGAGCCCGCCCGATCGCGGTGAGCCGCCGCCGACAGCGAACGATGCGCCGCAGGTATTGGCGACGCTGGGCACGCATTTGGGTTGGGCGAAAGACGGCCTCGCAGAGACTCTACGCGACATCGCGCAGCGCAATCCGCAATGGCGATTGCATTTCAGCGATGGCCGACACGAGCCCAGCACGTCGAAGGGCGCGGAAACGGCGACGCATGATGCGCTGCGTCGCCATGCCTGGGTGGATTATCCGAGTTGGATTCCGGCGATGTCGGCCGTGCTGCATCACGGTGGCGCGGGTGTGATGTGGGAATGTCTGCGCGCGGGCATGCCGGCCCTGGTGCTGCCGCAGGACTACGACCAATTCGATCATGCCGCGCGCTTGGAGGCGGCGGGCGTCGCGATTCGCTTGCGCGATCTGCGCGAGATCGAGCCCGCGCTCGAACGCGTGTTGAGCGGAAACGCTGGTTTACGGTCGGATCGCTTCGTCGAAGCGTTGCGCCCCGGTGCGGCCGAGGCGCGCGTGGTCGCCGCTGTGCGTCGGCGACTTGGTTTTTAACACGTTGTCGCCGCTTTGATGCGATGCATTCAAAGTTGCCGCCGCACCATCATCGGAAATACGATGCCGCGCAACACGGATGCGAGCGTGTTCACGGCTGCGCGCCGGAAAACAGGCAAGTGCGCCGTGTAGACCGCCATCGATTCGGCGACTGCTCTCGCGCCACGCGCGCGCTTGAAATCCGCGGCCCCGGCCGAGCCGTTGAAACGCAGTCCGGCCTCCATCGCAAGGCCACGCGCGAGCAAAGACGCGATTCGATACAAGCCGAGCGACCGCGCGCATGACGTGTCGTAACCGACGATCGGCGCCGTCGCGACGCCGTCACGCACAAAAATTCCGCCGACCGCCAGGATGCGGCCATCGCCAGCGCGCGCAACGCGGTAGCGCACTGCGCCTGCCGCATGCGTCATGCGAATGTAGTCCGGCGTGAACCGCGGGTTCAGCGACGAATATTTGTCGATGTAAAGCTGACGATAAAGATCCGCGATCCGCGTCGCATCGTCCGCAGACAGCATTGTCGGCGTATCGACATGCAACCCGCTTCGACACAGCGCTTTGAAATCGTTGCGAACGCTCGTTCGCGGCCGCCAATCGCGCGAAAGATCGTCGACGACCCAGATTTGTCGACTCGGCAACAACACCCAGCCATCCGCGTTCAACGCGGACGCCAGCTCGGGTGCGGACCACGTATCGATCGAGCGGATCGCGATCAAATGGTCGGGATACGTTGCGGTCAAATGCGCGCGTATCGAAGCGAGATTCTCGCCGCGCCAATCGCCATGCAGATTCGTCGACAGCAGCCAGTTGTCAAGATGCACGATGCGATTGATCCTGGCGGCGCGCAGCAGCGCATCGAACGGCCGGATCGCCATGGACAACAGCGGTCGCAGCGCGCCGGTATCCACAATCTCCAATTCCTCGCGCGCATACAGCACATAGGCGCTATGCGGCTGGCATACGTAGCTGTCGCCGATATCGCCATCGTCGATGGTGAGCGGAAAAATCCGATCGCCCATGCGCAACACGCGCCAGCGCGTGCGTACGTTCGCGACCATGCTTTCGACGCCGCCGCTCGCGATGCCATCGATGTAGCGACGCTCCATGTCGCGACCTTCCGGCCAAGCATCCGCGGGAGGATCGAGTGGATCGAACACCAACGGCATCATGTCAATGCCTCGCCGTTCCATTCGATGTCCGCAGTCGAGCCGCGTACCGCATCGCCGCTGCGCAGCAGGTACCCGACCGTGTCGAGTACAACGCCGAGCGCTGGGAGTCGATCGCCGGAACGCGTGAGCGCGTCGCGGCCGCGTCGCATGTCGGCCGCGAAATCGCGCCAGCGGCCATCGCGCAATGCGCGCAGCACGCCGAACGACAGCATCGCCGGCGCGAGATAGCGCAACCGCGGTGGTGCGTGACAAGGCGGGCCTTCGCCGAGCAGTGCGTCGGCCAGTGCCGCGTTGCCGTCGAACAGATGTACGCCGCTGACGGCGCGCGGATTGCATTCGATCGGCAGCGCTTTGCCGTCCGCGGTCAGAATGATGTCCAGACTGAGCTGGCCGGTCAGGTTCGTCGCGGCAGCGATCGTCGCCGCAATGTCCACCGCTTGCGGGCATTCGATGGTCTCGAACGCATAGGAGGCCGCCTGCCCCATGCGCCACACCGGACGGTACGCAGCGCTGGCGACGATTCGACCGTTGCGCGAGGCGGTCCAGAGGCATATTTCTTCGCCTGCGACGTATTCTTGCGCCGCCCAGCGCCGGCCAGGCGAGACTTCCAGCGCGCGCAGCCGATCGAGCGTGGGTCGCAATAAAGTCGCAACGCCGAAACGCGAGAATTCCGGCTTGAATACCAATGCTTCCGAGGGTAGCGGCAATTCATCGCAATCTTCGCCGCACGTCACCGCCCAGGTCTCCGGCACCGAAATGCCGAGAGCGCGCGCGAACGCGGGACATTCGATTTTGGAATGCAGCGTCCGCAACAAAGCGAGAGGCGGGGCGAAGACGCGATCCGCGAAACCGCCAACGTCCGCGGCGGCGGCGAGATGAA
>JADZBF010000133.1 GCA_020852215.1 Lysobacter sp.
GCCCGCCCGCGACCAGATCGCGCTCGGTCTCGATCAACCAATGCACCGATGCGATCAAACGATAACCGCGTTTGGAGACGGTCTCGATATATTGCGGTCGTTCGCACTCGTCCCGAAACGCTTTACGTAACTGGGTCACGGCCTGCGTCAGCACATCGTCGGTCGGCAGCGTGTTAGGCCATACCCGCTCGATCAACGCATCGCGGGTGACCAGTTTGCCGGCGTCTTCGATCAGCGCCGTCAACACGCCGATGGATTTCAGCGTCACCCGCATCGGCGCATCGACGCCGTCGGCCGGCGCGATCTCGCGCAGCGATAAGTCGACGATACGATCGCCCAGACGAAGGCGCTCGGAGGGCAGCGAAGGCGGCGGGGGAGCATAGGATTTGCGCATGCGGGGGGTCGCGATTCCTGGCGGGGAGCGGGCGTAAGTCTTGAAGCGAATTTGCTTTCAGAACGCGGTTAACTGTGAAAAAGAACGCACTTTCGCGATGTCGTTCGAAAGCGAAGCGAATGTTCGCGCATCCCACCGATCGCCGCGCTCAGCTCGGCTCGGCTCGGCACGCCTTGCGCCCATGCGCGCGGCGACCGCAAGATCACGGTAGGCGAAGCCTGCGCACGGCGCGTGTGCAACAGGTCATCGCCGAGCGACGAGCGTGGTCCGCTGCGGCGCCGCATAGTCGCGACCGCCCAGCGCTCGCCGCACGACGAGCGTCGGTATCTGCGTGCATTACTCGAACGAAGATGCGTCAAGACGACGAAACGTCGCGGCGATGCGAAAAGCGAACCGACAAAGTCGGCAAAGTTCGGGCAGTCCTGCCCTCCGCCGCAGCGGTGAATCGGATTATGCGTCGGTGTCCGGCGACCGACGCGTGCGCCCCAGCATGCCCGCCAGGCGCGAAACGATCAGCGCCATGTACATCACGCCATTCCACTGCTGCACTACCGTGAAGATGCGCGCATGCGGCGTGCCCGGCAGGATGTCGCTCAGGCCGGTGGCGGAGAAGTTCGTCGCGCTCAGGAACAACAGTTCGACCCAAGTGCGCTGCAGCGGCGCATCTGGCGCGGCGATGACGAAGGCACCGGGCTGCAAAAGCTGACAAAACGCGTAGAACCAAGCATAGGCCTCGACGAACAGCATGAACGTCGCGCCCGCCGCCCACAGTTCATCGCGGGTCGCGCGCTCGTCGCCCATCATGTAATCGATCAGCGACAGCGCCGCGGCGAAGAAGGCGACTGCGTAGCCGGCGGCCCCCACGATGCCCAGCGCGGGGATATCCAGCCAAAGATAACCCGCGTAGCAAGTCACACCGATGGCCGAGAACGCCATCACCACCCGAATTTCGATCGCCGAGCGACGCACCATCCACATCGCGGTACCGAGCACGCCCGCGCTGAGCGCGCTGAGAACCCAGTGGCCCACAGCGACGTTTTCGAGCCAAGGGGACAACAACACCGCGAATAACTGCACGAACAACAACGAGCGCGACGGCACCCGTTTCCACCACCGCTCCAGCCTCATGATCTCGCTCTCTCCGATCGGTTCGACATCGCCTCGCGTTCCACGTCCCGCACCGCTCGCCCCAGCGCGGCCAGGAAAGGCAAACCGACGTCATCGTAATCGTAATGGTCGTCGTTGTAGATGCCGTCGCGGTCGGCGCGGATCGCGGCGGCGAGACACCACTCGGCGCCGCTCTGCTCGTCGCGCATGTACGCCACTTCGCTGAGATGACCGTAAGCCATGCCGGTTTTGCCGAACACGCGCAGGCCGTCGGGATAGCGCGCGGTGCCGTCGCCGACGACGAACCAGCGCGCGTAGCCGTCCGGATACTGCGCTTCGTCGTAATGCGGGTCGTCGCTGTCGCGCGGGCGCAGTGCGAGCGCCTGCAGCAGTTGCGCGCGCAGCGGTTCGGCGATGCGCCAACGGCGCGCGGCCGGCACGGTCTCCGGCAGCACGAACGCTTGCAGCATGCCGAGGCTGTCGGCCAGCGGCATGAAATTGGCGTAGGAGAAATCGTGCGGGCCGGGTTCGACGCGACCGTCGTCGTGTTGCCAGCCGAGGCCGTCCAACGCGCGCCCGAACGGGAAACGGCGCGCGGCGGCGATAGCGGCTTCGCTGCGCACGACGACGCGGCCGTCCGGCGCGCGCAGTTCGCCGCCGCGCGTGCGCCGATTGGCCTCGCGGTCGGGCGAACCCAGGCGCGCGATCAGGCGCGTGTTCGGATAACCCAACGCCTTCAACCGCGCATGGATCGCATCGCCGCCCAAAACGTCGTACCAACGGTTGTAGGGCACGTTCTCGCTGACCGTGAAGGTGCGCGCGCAACCGCGCAGGAAGGTCTCTTCCGACGGCTCGTCCGCCGGCCATTCGCCGGTTTCGGGCGCGGCATTGGAACGAATCGTCGCGTGCGCATCCAGCCCGTGCGCGGACAGCCGCTCGGCCATCAGCAGCGCCATCGGCAATTTCGAGACGCTGGCGGGCGAGAACCAGCGTCGCGGCGTCGCGCCGTAGGCATAGCGCCGCAATCGTGGCCGGCCGGCCGCATCGCGCGAATCGCGCAGTATTCGCGTCCACAATATCTGCACGCGGGCTTCGGGGTCGTCGAGTCGGGCGCGAAGATCGCCGGGCAGCTTCGCGAACACCGGCGCCCAGGCCTCGCTTGCGCGGGCCTCGCTCGAGCCGGCATCGCGCGCTTGGGTCTCGGACGACGGCCACCACGCGCCGGTCATCCCCGCCGCTGCGGCGATCAACACATCGCGACGTCGCATCCGCTCTCCGTATTCCGAAATCTCGACCGATCATGCCAGATCGCCCGCATGTTGCGCCGCAGCGAATTGGACCGCGCAACGGCCATGCGATCGGTCTTTTCGGCGGTCGCGCCCGGGGCCGATGCTTTCGCCTGCAAACGTATTTACCCGCCCGCAGGCACGGCCCCGCCGAGGCGATGGCATGAATACGTTTGCAGCAGGCTCGCCCGGAGCCGGCCGGACTTCTAATCTCGGAAAGTTTAGCGGGGGTCCGGTCGCGCTTCGGCAGAATCGACGACCGCGCCGCACCGCGCGACCGCTCGATCGGTTCGATACCCGGCCGAACCGATCGAATCGAGCGCCGCCGCCACCAGCACAGACGACCAGCCGAGGGGATGCATGCCAAGGGGATTCATGAGCACAGACGATACGTCCATCGCGAGCGGCACCGACGCGCACGATCGCACCGCCCGGCCGACGCCGTTGTCCTCGGCGTTCCGCATCGCGCTGACGCACGCTCGCGCGGAATCCGCGTCGGCCGGCGGCGATGCGCCCGCCGCGCGCCTCGCTCTGCGCGCCGCCGCCGAGGTCTGTCGCGCCGCGTTGTCGGACCGCTGGATCGCCACCCAAGCCGCCGACGCGAAACGCGACGGTCGCATGCGTCGCGTGCATTACCTGTCGATGGAATTCCTGATGGGCCGCGCCTTGCGCAACGCGCTGTCGGCGCTGGGGCTGGAAGCGGAACTCGCCCGCGAATTCGCCGCGCAAGGTCTTTCGCTGGCCGACGCGCTGGAAGCCGAACCGGACGCCGCGCTCGGCAACGGCGGGCTCGGTCGGCTGGCCGCGTGTTTTCTCGATGCCTTCGCCGAAACCGACCTGCCTTCGTTCGGCTACGGTCTGCGCTACCGCTACGGCATGTTCGCGCAGGCCACGCAGGACGGCCGCCAGATCGAACAACCCGACGATTGGCTGCGCCACGGCGCGCTGTGGGATATCGAACGCTTCGATATCGAATACATCGTCGGTTTCGGCGGTCGGGTCGAGTCCGACGGTGCCGGCGGGCGTCGCTGGTTGCCCGCCGAACGCATCGTCGCGCGCGCTTTCGATTTCGTGGTGCCCGCGCACGGCAGCGAGCGCGTATCCACGCTGCGGCAGTGGCAAGCGCAGGCCGAAGCGCCGATCGATTTCGCCGCATTCTGTCGCGGCGAGTATGCGATGGCGGCGCAGCGCCAGCTCGCCGCCGACGCCTTGAACTGGGTGCTGTATCCCGACGACAGCACCGATGCCGGTCGCGAATTGCGCTTGAAACAAGAAGCGATGCTGGTCTCCGCGTCGCTGCAGGACACCATCGCGCGCCATCTCGGCGAAGGCCGCGCGTTGGACACGCTGGGCCAGGACAACGCCATTCATCTCAACGACACGCACCCCGCGCTCGCGCCGGTCGAACTGATGCGTTTGCTGGTGGACGAACACGGCATGGAGTGGGCGCAGGCCTGGACGATCGTGCAGCGCGCGGTGTCCTACACCAATCACACGTTGATGCCCGAAGCGCTGGAAACGTGGCCGGTGCGGATGTTCGAAACCTTGCTGCCGCGGCATCTGGAAATCGTCTACCGCCTCAATCAAGA
>JADZBF010000134.1 GCA_020852215.1 Lysobacter sp.
CGTGAATTTGTAGCGACGGCCGCCGTGTTTGTAATAACGATAGTCGGGCGATGCGCCCGGACCGCCGCGCCAACCGGGCGGGTTTTCCCAATTGGTGCCGGGACCGCCGGCCGGGCCGGGCGGATTGTCGTCGCGATCGTGCGGATGTGCGGTGGCGCAGGACGAGAACAACAAACTCGCGCCGAGCGCGAGAGGAACGAGAATCTTGGCGTGCAGTGTCATCGCGAACTCCGAAACGTGAGGGACTCGCGATCGAAAATGCGCGACGGGGCGCGGCGTTGACCCGCGACTCGCTCGGATTCATCTTGCGTACGGGTTTGGACGATGACGACCGAAGCGTCATTGCGCTATTGCGGCATTGCGGCGTCTGGGTGTCTCGTGTCGCGGATATCCAAGACCCGCGCGATGCGAACGCCGTGCGCGAATGCGTTTCGTCCGCCGCTCAGCGATCCCGGTCGACCGACACCGCTTCGAGCTTGCGCGTCACGATCGGCGACGGACGGATGGCGCCGGCGTCGCGATACGCGGCGGCCGCAGCGCTGCGGTCGCCGCGCGCGTTCAGCACGTCGCCTTCGAGCACCAAGCCTTCGCGTTTGAGCGTATCGATCTTCTGCGCCTGCTCGGCGAGGTCGAGATAGACGGCTTGTTGACGCGCGTTTCGCGGAACGGTTTGGCGCTTCTGCGTTTCAAGTGTCGGCGCATCGCGCTCGTCGATCGGCCGCGGCAGCGAGGTCGAGACGCGATCGGCGCGTTCGTTATCGGCACGTTCGTTATCGGCACGTTCGTTCGAGCGCAGGCGAATCGCCTGATCCAATTGTTCGACGCTCGGTTGCTTGATCGCAGCGGGCAAGCGCGTTTTCGCTTCGCCCATCGCGGCCGCGGCGCTGTCGAGAAAATTGATTCGCGCCAGCGCATCGCTCGCGAGCAGCCATTGCCCGCCTTCGTTCAGGCCCGGAAGCCGTTGCGCGAGCGTGGATTTGGCGAAACCGGCGATGGCCGCTTGCGTCTGCGCTTCGGGTAAGCGTTTGAAGCGTTCGACCTGCTCCGGCGCGGCGATGAAATCGCGGATTTTCTGCGCGAAGAGCGCCTGCTGCGCATCGCGTTCGGCCTGCGCCGCCGGCAGGTTGGGAATCCGCACCAACACCGTGCGGGCCGGCAGCGACGAGAGCTTGAGATCGAAGCGATATTCCGGGCGCAGATCGCCCAGCACCACGAATTGCAGGGTTTCGCTTTGACCGGGCGGCAACTCTCGCGGCTTGCCCGGTTCCAGCGCGGGCAGGATCAACAAGCTGGAATCCGCGATCCCGGCGATTTCGTAGCGTTGCCGCACCTTACTGGCGTTTTTGAGCACCGCCGGATTGCGGTCGGTGACTTTACCCAGCGAATACACCCAATGCCGATCCTCGTCGGTGAAATTGGGCGTCTCCCAGGACGTCGCCTGCAATCGCGGCAGCACATGCTCCTGCATCGACACCACGAAGCGAATCACCGCATCGTGCTGCGGGCGGTCGGGTTTGACGATCGACAAATGATCCGCATCGCCGATGCCTGGCGCGACGGCGTCGCAGAAGCGAGTGGCGCTGGACCACGGCACGATCATCGTCTTGAACGTTGCCTTGGTTTCGTACGCGCATTCGACGAACGGCGCGCGACCGCGCGCTTTGAGTCGCACCCAATCGTCGCTCAATTGTTTGAGGTAATCGTTGGCGTCCGCCGGCGTCATTTGCCCGAGCGCGTTGTTCGGGATCAACAATTTGCCGATCTGCGCGATTTGCGAGCCTTCCTGCGGCGTCGCGTACAGCACCATCAGCGGCGTCTTGTCGCTGAGTTCGGGATTGCCGATCACGGTGCGCATCGCGACCAGGCCGCCCATGCTGTGCGCGACGAAGACGATGGTGTCGTATTGCATCAAGCCGTGGAAACGCAAATGGTCGTAAAGTTTGTTCGAGGCTTCGCGAATGTCCAGCGAACCGCCGCCGGCCATTTTCGAAGTGAAACCGAAGGCGAAGATATCGACTTGTTCGCCGATGCCGGGCGCGGCTTTGACGTATTCGAAAAAACTGTGGCCGCTTTTCTGGTCGGTCCAGGTGCCGTCGGTGTCGCCGAACAGGCCATGGATGAAAACCACCGCGACGCGCGCGGGCGGCGATGCCGGGGGATAGACCCAGTGCGGGTCTTTGCTGTTCGCCTGCGCCGTCGGGTGGTCGCCGTCATCGGGTTTCGGCGGGTCTTTCTCGCAGCCCGCGAGCCATGCGCACAGGATCAGGATCGCGAACAGGGCGACTCCCGCACGCCCGAACCTGCGCATCGTGACGGCGGGGCGGGCGGCGATATCGTTCTTGGCGCGCATCGTGTTTCTCCATGGCTTGCCATCGCCGCGACGATCGCGGTATCGACGATAACGGCAAACCCGGGTTCGATCGGACGTTATCGATCTCTGCGGCGGGCGCCCCGCGCGCGAGTAGGCGCGTACGAAACGCGCATGCCGGAACGCTCGCATGAACGGCGCACACTAAAAATCGCAGGTGAGATGCCGCCATGAAAAACGGCCGGGTCGCCCCGGCCGTTCGTCGGTGTCGTCGATGCGGCGATCACTTCATCTGCGAGGCGACGAAGTCCCAGTTCACCAGGTTCCAGAACGCTTCCACGTACTTCGCGCGGGCGTTGCGGTAATCGACGTAGTAGGCGTGTTCCCACACGTCGCAGGTGAGCAGCGCGGTGTCCTCGCCGGTCAGCGGCGTAGCGGCGTTGGAGGTGCTGACCAGGGCCAGCGCGCCGTCGGGGCGCTGCACCAGCCACGCCCAGCCGGAGCCGAAGGTGCCGATCGCGGTCTTGGTGAAGTCTTCCTTGAACTTGTCGAAGCTGCCGAACGCGGCGTTGATGGCGTCGGCGAGTTTGCCGGTAGGGGCGCCGCCGCCCGGGTTCGAACCCGATGCCGGCTTGAGGCAATTCCAGTAGAAGGTGTGGTTCCACACCTGCGCCGCGTTGTTGAACATGCCGCCCTGCGATTTGCGGACGATCTCTTCCAGCGACATCTCGGCGAACTCGGTGCCGCCGATCATGTTGTTGAGGTTGGTGACGTAGGTCTGGTGATGCTTGCCGTAGTGGAAGTCGATGGTCTCGGCCGAGATATGCGGTTCCAGAGCGGTGCGGTCGTAGGGCAGGGCGGGCAATTCGATGGCCATGGCGAGTCCTTGTTGCGTGGGGTGCGCGCGGGGGGCGCGTGCAGGAGTGGCAGTTCGGAAGCGGCGGGTACGGAAGGCGTTGGATGCTCGGCCGGCCGCGCGTCGCGGGCTCGTGGAGAATCCGTCGAGAGCGCGAACGGGTCGGGAGATCAACGCGAGCCGTCGCCCGAGTTAGGTTCTACAATAGCGAACCGCAATTCTAACCCCACAGCGCGTTAACCCGGCCTCTACCGGGTGCGCCATCCGCAGGAGACACCGATGCCCGTGATGGAACGGATCCAATCCGAAATCGAAGGCAATCCGATCGTGCTGTTCATGAAAGGCACGCCCCAATTCCCGATGTGCGGCTTTTCCAGCCGGACCGCGCAAGCGCTCAAGGCCGCGGGGGCGAGCGAATATCGCTCGATCAACGTGCTGGAAGACCCCGAAGTGCGCGCGAATCTGCCGCGGTATTCGAATTGGCCGACCTTTCCGCAGTTGTTCATCAACGGCGAGTTGATCGGCGGTTGCGACATCGCGCTCGAGCTGTACGAATCCGGCGAACTGGCCCGGATGATCGCCGAGTCGCAGAAAGCGTGAGTTCGTCGGTGCCCGCAGAGCCGGCGCCCGCCGAACTGGCCTCCGCCGCCGAGCGCATCCCGGAAGGCCGCGCTTTGCACGGGCGCGTGATCCTGATCGCCGGCGCTCATGGCGCGCTGGGGCATGCCGCTTCGCGCGCCTGCGCCGCCGCCGGCGCCAGCGTCGTGTTGCTGGGACGGAAAGTGCCCAAGCTCAATCGCGTTTATGACGCCATCGTGCGCGAAGGCGGCGAAGCCTTGCTGTATCCGCTCGATCTGGAAGGCGCCACGCCCGACGATTACGCCGAAATGGCCGAACGGATCGAGACGGGTCTGGGACGGTTGGACGGCGTTCTGCACGTCGCGGCCTCGTTTCCGGGGCTGACGCCGCTGGAGAACACCGATCCGGCGGCGTTCGCGCGCGATATCCACGTCAATCTCACCGCGCGCTGGTGGCTGACCCAGGCCTGCTTGCCCGCGCTGCGGCGCGCGCCCGATGCGGCGCTGGTGTTCGCGTTGGATGCGCCGGAACGCACCTCGGCCGCCTACTGGGGCGGGTACGGCGTGGCCCAGGCGGCCAATGCCGCCTTGGTGAACATGCTGCACGCGGAGCTCGCGGCCTCGACCGTTCGCGTCGCCGGTTTGACGCCCGGTCCGATGCGCACGCCGCTGCGCGCGCGGGCTTACGTCGAAGATGCGCCCGATGCCGCGCGCGATGCCGTCGACTACGCACCCGCGTGCGTCGAGTTGCTGTCGGCGTCCGGCAGCCCGCATCGCGGCACGATCTGGACGCCGCCCGCGTGAGCATCGCCTCGGCGGCGCTGCTGTTGTTTCTGATCCTCGATCCGCTGGGCAATATCCCGGTGTTCCTGAGCATGCTGCGCAGCTTGCCGCCGCGTCGGCAGCGGATCGTGTTGGCGCGCGAACTGCTCATCGCGCTCGGCGTGCTGATGGCGTTTCTCTGGGGCGGCAAATACGCCCTGGAACTGATGCATCTGCGTCAGGAGTCGGTGTCGATCGCCGGCGGTATCGTGTTGTTCCTGATCGGCATCCGCATGATTTTTCCGCCGCCGGAAGGGTTGATGGGCGAGATCCCGGACGGCGAACCTTTCATCGTGCCGATGGCCATCCCGTTGATCGCCGGCCCCTCCGGGATGGCGGCCGTCATTCTGATGGGCAGCGACAACCCGGAGCGCCTGGGCGATTGGAGCCTCGCGCTGGTGGTCGCTTGGGGCGCCACGGCGCTCATCCTGTTTTCCGCCACCGCCCTCTACCGATGGCTGGGTCAGCGCGTGCTGACCGCGGTCGAACGCCTGATGGGCATGCTGCTGGTCGCGATTTCCGTGCAAATGTTCCTCGACGGGATCGCCAAATATTTGAAAATCGGGGTCGCCTGACGCCACGCCGCCGATACCCCGAGCGGGCAGAACACGGACGGTCGAAATGCGTTTCGCGACGGCGGCACGGTAGGTTCCGAGCCGTCTCTAAAGTGATTTATGAAGAGCGTTCAGGCGAATGATATCAATGACTTGGCTCGTGACCACTTGTCATTAGAGTGTCACCTCGACTGCGTATCGTGTTAACCTATAGTTAATAACGGAGGCCGCGATTCGCGGCCCGTTTCGCGTATTCCCCCTGCTTTCGATCCACGGCGCCGCGGCGTCGCTCTAATCGCACGACTCAACGCATCGTTTTCACACCTCCGAGGTCAGCGCAATGAACCATTCCAGCCGTATCCGATTGTCGAAACTATCGATCGCATTGTTCGCAGCACTCGCCGTGGCGCCCGCTTTCGCGCAGAACACCACTTCCGGGCTCAGCGGCCAAGTTCTCAGCGGCGACGGTCAGCCGATCGCTGGCGCCGAAGTGACCATCGTGCACACTGAATCCGGCACGGTCAGCCGCGCGGTCACCGATGCGAATGGTCGTTACAGCGCGCGCGGTCTGCGCGTCGGCGGCCCCTACAAGATCACCGCGAACAAAGAAGGCGCCGGTACGCAAACCGAGAACGATGTGTACCTCGCGCTCGACCAGGTGTCGCAGGTCGATATCGCGATCGGCAGCCAGGATTTGGGCACGATCCAAGTGGTCGGCACCGCCGGCCCGTCCGTGTTCAGCTCCGACAAGATGGGCGCCGGCACCGCGATCAGCCGCAAGGACCTGGATACCTACGCGTCCGTGCAGCGCAATCTGCAGGATTACGTCCGCTTCGATCCGCGCATTTCGCAGACCGATAAAGAGCGCGGCGAAATCTCCGCCGGCGGTCAGAACTCGCGCTACAACAGCATCACCATCGACGGCGTCGCCACCAACGACACCTTCGGCCTCGAAGCCAACAACCTGCCGACCGCCAAGCAGCCGATCTCGATCGACGCGATCCAGTCGGTGCAGGTCAACATCTCGAACTACGACGTGACCCAGAAGGGCTACACCGGCGCGAACATCAACGCCGTGACCAAGTCGGGCACCAACGATTTCAAGGGTTCGGTCTACTACGTTTACCGCGACGACCGCGGCGCCGGCCGCCGCTTCAACCGCACCACCGGCGCTTACTTCGATGCGCCGGAGTTCGAGGAAGACACCAAGGGCTTCACCTTGGGCGGGCCGATCCTGAAGGATCGCCTGTTCTTCTTCGCCGCTTACGAAGAACTCACCAGCAGCCGCAGCACACCGGCCTTCGGTCCGCTGGGCGGCTCGCGCACCAACGTCGCGATCACCCCGAGCGCGATCACCGGCGTTCAGGGCATCGCCAACACGAATTACGGCTTCGATGCCGGCTCGGTCGATGCGCCGGCTTCGGAACTCGAAGTGACGGACGCCCTGGTCAAACTCGACGCCAACATCGGCGACAAGCATCGCGCCAGCCTGCGTTGGAGCAAGACCGAGCAGACCGATCCGATTTACCCGAACTTCTTCAATAACCTGATTTCGCTCAGCTCGCATTGGTACAATCAGGACAAGGTCATCGAAACCTATGTCGGCGAGCTGTTCTCGGACTGGACCGATAATTTCTCGACCGAGTTCAAGGTGTCGTATCGCGATTACGCCAGTGCTCCGGTCAACAACTCCAATCTGCCGCAGGTGCGCCTGAACTTCTCGGGCAGCTTGCCGGCAGGTTCGCCGGCGGTGTCCAGCACCAACGCTGGTCTGATACTCGGTACCGAGCGCAGCCGTCACTTCAACGACCTCGCCACCGAAACCTGGAACATCTACGCGGCCGGCAACTGGTTCATTGGCGACCACACCCTGAAGTTCGGCGCGGACTACGACGACAACACCGTCTACAACGCGTTCTTGCAGGACACCAGGGGTAATTACACCTTCGCCTGCATCAACGGCGCCGCCGGGTTCTATCAGTTCACGACTGCTGCAGTGACCTGCAATTCTTCTCTCTCGCGCGCTAACAACGAAGCTGCTGTGCTCGAGAACTTCCGCCGCGGCCGTCCCTCCAGCTACCAAGTGCAGGTCGGCGCCCCGGGCTTCACCATCGACGATGGCGTCGCGAACTGGGATTACCAGAACCTCGGCCTGTTCCTGCAGGACACCTGGGCGGTCAACGAAAAACTCACCGTGACCGCAGGTATCCGCGTCGATCGCAAAGGCATGAACGAGAGCCCGTTGTTCAATGCCGCCGCTGCCGCCGCCGTGGTGCCGGGCACCTTGACCGGTTCCACCAATCCGCAGAACGGTCTGGCCACCCGCGCCACCGGCGGTTTCGGCCTGCGCAACGACGTTACGCTCGACGGCAATAATCTCTTCCAGCCGCGCCTAGGCTTCAACTACACCTTCAACTGGGATCGTCCGGCGCAGTTGCGCGGCGGCTTCGGTCTGTTCGAAGGCGCGGCCGCCAACGTGTGGCTGTCCAACCCGTACTCCAACACCGGTATCGCCACCCGCATCATCGGTTGCGGCATCGCTGGTTTCGGCGCCTGTCCGACCACCGACGGTCTGTTCACGCCGAACACCGGCGCGCAGCCCACCAGCTTCGCCGGCACCACGCCGGCCGCGAACGTCGATTTCTTGTCGAGCGATCTGCGTCAGCCTTCGGTGTGGAAGGCCAACCTCGCGTTCGAACACGAACTGCCGTGGTGGAATATGGTGGCGGGTATCGAGTACATCCGTACCGAAGTGAAAGACGGCATCTACTACAAGCATTTGAATCTCGGTAATCCGACCCGCCAGGGTACGGATGGCCGCAACCTGTTCTACACCGCAGCCGGTTACAACGGCGCCTGCTGGAACACCAACGGCTCCAGCATCAACAACGTCGCACCGTGCAACGCTGTGACGGGTGTTCGCGACCAGTTGCGCTCGCGCGCGCTCAGCAATGCCAGCTTCGCGAACGTGCTCGTCGCCGAGCGCACCGGCAAGGGTTACGGCGACAGCCTGACCTTGTCGTTGAACGGTCACTTCATGGACGACTGGCGTTGGGGTTTGGGCTACTCCTACACCCGCGCCAAGGAAGTCAGCCCGCTGACCTCCTCGGTGTCGAACTCCAACTGGAACTCGGTGTCGGTCTTCAATCCGAACGAAGAAGTGCTGGGCAACTCGGCCTACCTCGTGAAGGATCGCTTCGTCGGCCAGTTGACCTGGGAACACAAGTTCTTCGGCGACAACAAAACCAGCGTCGGCGTGTTCTACGAAGGCCGCGCCGGCAAGCCGTATAGCTGGATCTACAACAACGACCTGAACGGCGACGGCATCACCAACGACCTGCTGTACGTCCCGACCAACTTCGGTTCGAACGAAGTGGTGTTCCGTGATGTCAACGGCAGCGGCAGCGGCGCCGACGAAGAAGCGCTGTTCTGGCAGATCGCGAATGCGAACGGCCTGAACCGCTACGCCGGCGGCGTGGTCGAGCGCAACAGCTCGTTCGCCGATTGGACCCACAACTTCGATGTGCGCATCAGTCAGGAATTCCCGGGCATTTTCGATGGCAACAAAGTGCTGCTCTCGCTCGACATCATCAATTTCGGCAACATGCTCAACAAGAAGTGGGGCCGCATCGATGAAGTCGCGTTCCAGTCCAACGGCGGTCTGGCCCGCAGCTTCGTGAACTACCAGGGCCTCGATGCGAATGGCCGCTACATCTATGGCGTCGATGGGCAGGTTGAAGACTTCGTGACCCGCCAGCAGCGCGGTGAATCGCAGTGGGCCGCGCAGGTGACGTTGAAGTACAGCTTCTGATCCATCGTCGCTTTCTTGCGTTTCGCTAAACGGCCGGGGAAACCCGGCCGTTTTTTTACGCCTCGGCGAGCGCTCCGGACCGCTGTTCATCCTCGCGCCGCTGCGATAAAGTCGCCCGGACCGAATAAACGACGAAAAACGACAGACACGTCATGAAAGACTCTTCTCACCCTCACACCTCGGCCGCGGCGCTGCCGACGGTCGACGCCTCCATTTACCCGCGCGGCGGGCTCGATGTGCTGTCTCGCGACGAGGTCGCGCGTTTGCGCGATGCCTCCACCGGCGGCATGCACGATTTGCTGCGTCGCTGCGCCTTGGCGGTGCTCACCAGCGGCAGCGCGTCCGACGACCCGCGCGCGGCGCGCGAGCTGTATCCCGATTTCGATATCCAGGTGCTGCAACAGGATCGCGGCGTGCGCATCGACCTGGTCGCCGCGCCGGCGATGGCCTTCGTCGACGGCGAGATCATCCGCGGCGTCGCCGAGTTGTTGTTCGCGGTGGTGCGCGATCTGGCCTACACCGCGATCGAACTGAACAACGGCAAGTCGGGCGCGCGCGATTTGGCGACATCCGAAGGCATTACCGATGCGGTGTTCGGTCTGTTGCGCAACGCGCGCATCCTGCATCCGATCGATCCGAATCTCGTCGTGTGCTGGGGCGGGCATTCGATCAATCGCGAGGAATATCTCTACACCAAGCAAGTCGGCTACGACCTCGGCCTGCGCGGTTTGGATATCTGCACGGGCTGCGGCCCGGGCGCGATGAAGGGGCCGATGAAGGGCGCGACGATCGCGCACGCCAAACAGCGTCACCGCCGCATGCGTTACATCGGCATCACCGAACCCGGCATCATCGCCGCGGAATCGCCGAACCCGATCGTCAATCACTTGGTGATCATGCCGGACATCGAGAAACGCCTCGAAGCCTTCGTGCGCATGGGCCACGGCATCATCGTGTTTCCGGGCGGCGTGGGCACGGCGGAAGAGATTCTGTATTTGCTCGGCATTCTGCTGCGCGAGGAAAACGCGAAATTGCCGTTCCCCTTCATTCTCACCGGCCCGACCAGCGCCGCGCCGTATTTCGAACAGA
>JADZBF010000135.1 GCA_020852215.1 Lysobacter sp.
CGGGCATGAATTTGCGCAGATCGCCGCTCATCTGCAGACGCCCGCCGATCAACCATGCCGCGGCGACCAGCACCAGTAGCCACAGCAGCGCGAGCGCGAGTCTCGCCGCGGGTTTCATGCGCGATGGCCCATCGGCAAAGACGCATTGCGCGGACGCATCCGCGACATCATTTCGCGCCCGCGCGGCACAAGGCTTCCAGCGTATTCGCATCGCTTTGCGGTTTCGCCGCGAGCGCCGCGCTGGCCAGCAGCGTGCGCTGCAGCGGGCCTTTCGTCGGTTGGGTTTCGATGCAGCGCAATTCCGCGCCCTGGCCGTACAGCGCGATGTTGCGCACGCGGGCGGCGAGGGCCGCGTCTTTCGGCGTCAGCGTCAGCGTCCAACGCTGCGCGGTGCCGGCGGGCGCAAGACGATAGACGCGTTCCAAGCCGGCGCGATCGCCGGCCAACAGCGCGCCGAAACTGCTTTGCAAACTCGCCAATTCCGGCACGCGCGCCAGCGAGAACGTGCGCGGCGGTTTGCCGTCGCGCGAAATCGCGGCCTGCCCGGCGCCGGTTTTCGAAGAGACGATCGTGGTCGTTTCCTTGTACGGCGCGCGCACTTCGCGCACGAGCGTCCGTTCGTCGGGGCGACGATATTCGCCGGACAATCGCAGCGGCGTTTTCAGCATCGCCGAGGCGCGCAGTTCGACGAAATCGGTGCGCATCGGTGCGGGCCGCGCGAGCGCGCGCAGGATCCACTCGCTGCCGAACGCCTGTGTTGCGCTTACCTGCGCGCCCGTCGCCGGCTTGCTCGCGGTTTGCGCGCGCGCCTCAGGCGCGATCGACGGTGCCGCCGTCAGCAGGCTCAGCGCCGCGACGAGAAGCGGGGTCGGTATGCGCATCGGTATGTCCTCGGGCGGTGTCTTCCCAGACGTTATAGAAGTTGAACCAGTTGTAGGGCGCGCTGCGTGCGGCGGCTTCGAGCCGAACCACATAATCGCGCACCAATTCCGCGAGACGTTCGGCGCGCTGCGCGCGCGGCACATCGAGCCGGTCGCAGAAATGCTCGAAGCGCAGATCGTAACGGCGGCCGCCACGATACAGGCCGAACGCCAACGTCACCGGCGCTTTCAGCGCCAAGGCGATCAACCACGGCGCGGTGGGAAACGCCGCGGGCAGGCCGAAGAACGGCGCTTCGATGGTCTGTCCGCCGGGTTGCGCGCGATCGACCAACAGCGCGACCAGCGCGCCGTCCTGCACCGCTTCCTGGATCGCCAGCATCAGCGCGGGGCCGTCCTGTCCGGCGTCGATCACGGTCGCCGCCACTTCGGGATTCAGCGCCTCCAGCAACTCCGTCACCGCCGGGTTGTGGGCGCGATCCAGCACTACGCGGATGATGTATTCCGGTCGCTTGCGCGCCAGCACCCGCAGCACTTCGAAACTGCCCAGATGCGAGCCGAACAGCAGCATGCCCTTGCCGGTGTCGAGATGGCCGTGCAGCACGTCCAGCCCGGTGACGTTCACATCGAAGCGCCGCGCCATGCGCTCGGGACCATCGCCGAGCAGAAACACGCGGTCGAGAATGGTCGAGGCGAAGGTGTGAATGTGCTTGGCGCTATCCCACAGCGTGGCCGGCCGGCCGAGCGCGCGATCCAACCACTGCCGCGAAGCGCGCCGCTCGGGGCCGCGTCGGATCAGAAAATACAGGGTGATCGGATACAGCAGCAGCCGCGACACCGCGCGACCGCCATAGCGGCCGATCGAACGAATCAGCCACAGCGCGAACAAGCCGCCGCCTTCCGGGCGCTGTTTCCAGTCGGTGCTCATGCCGCGGCGGCCTCCGCGATCACATGTACGTCGCCGCTGGCCAGCACTGCGCTGTCGGCTTCGCGCAGCACTTTGAAACGCCAGCGTGGCGGCGCTCCGGCGTCTTCCATGCGCTCCAGTTCGATCCGCGCGACTTGTTCGGGCAGCAGCGGCTGCACGAACTTCACCTGCGGCAGACGCACCTGAGCCGAGCCGGTTCCACCGCCGGCTTCGGCGGCCTCTACGGCTTCGATCGCCGCGAACACGCGGTCGAGCACGACCACGCCCGGCACCACCGGACGCCCCGGGAAATGCCCGGGCAGGCAGGGGTGATCGGCGGGGATCGAGAAACGAAGGAAGTCGTGAGCGGCGTCGAGGGTCATGAGCGGGACAGGGTAGCGTGCGGGCGCGTCGCAGCGGTCAACGGAACAGGTCGCGCCAGAACCCCGGGCCCAACGCCGCCATCCGTCGCACGAATTCGACGAAATTGCGGTAAGGCCGCTGCGGGAACACGCGCTTGCGCCAGTGATATTCGATCACCATCGCGCCGCCGACCACGCCGTAATTCAGCACATTCGCGAACAGCGACCACTGCGCGCGGGTGACGGTGATCGGCGCGGCGACGCTGAGGCGGGCCAACACGCCGTCGGGGACGGCGACCAGCGCCAGACTCAGATTCACCAGCGCCAGCGTGGTCAACAGGCCGGCCCAGAACAGCGTCAGCCGCCGGGTGTAGCGATGATGCTGCGGGCTGAGTTGCTCGACCGTCTGGCCGTAAATGCCGGCGACGATCCGCGTCACCAGCGGCGTGCGCCCGGTGCCCAGGCTGCGCCCGAACCACCACGCCACCATGCCGATGAACGCCACCGGCACCAGCAGCACCGGCACCATGACCAGATCGATCGCCACCAGCCCGGCGATGGCCGCGAGACTCAACGCCGCGGCGAACCAGGCCCCCAGACGCGGCGCGCACAGGGCTTCGATGAACACCAAAACGACCAGATCGACCAGGGCGGCGGCGGCCCAGCCAGGCGAGGAGGTGGTGCCGGCCCAATGCGCCAACGGCAGGTACGCCAGCAGCGAACACACCCGCAGCGCAGACGCCCATCGCTGCGCGACGGAGGCGGTCACGCGCTCTTGTGCTGCTCGACGTGCGCCGACAGCGCGCGCAACGACGCGAAAATCCGCCGGTTGTCTTCGTTGTCGGAACGCAATTGGAAACCGTAGCGTTTGCTGATCGCCAGCGACAGCTCCAGGGCGTCGATCGAATCCAAGCCCAGGCCGGCGCCGAACAGCGGCGCTTCGGGGTCGATCTCGGCGGGCGCGACGCCGTCCAGGTTCAAGCTTTCGACGAGCAATTCCGCCAGTGCGAGTTCGGCGGGCGTGAGTGAAGACATGCGAAGCATCCAAGAGAATCGAAACGGAGAACGAAAACGCGGCCGTGAACGCGAATTCACATTCGCGGCGAACGGCAGCGACCGGGCCGGCGTGGGGCACCGGAGCGGCGGGCCGCGCGTCGTTCGAAGGACGGCGACACCGTAACCGCGCGGTATCATGCCAGCCCGAGCGATGAACCAGAAGAGTACGAGGTTGGTTTTGGCCGAAATAGCGAGCATCGACGGCGGAAAAGGCGGTCCGGAGCGCGCGGTTTCTGACGTGCCGTCCGATGCGCCGGACGCGGCCCTCGATTGCGATGTTCTGGTGATCGGCGGCGGCCCCGCCGGCAGCACGGCGGCCACCCTGCTGGCGCGTCGCGGTTGGCGCGTGCTGTGCCTGGAAAAAGCGCAGCACCCGCGCTTTCACATCGGCGAGTCGCTGTTGCCGATGAATCTGCCGATTCTCGAACGCTTGGGCGTCTTGGCCGCGGTGGAGGCCATCGGCGTGCGCAAAACCGGCGCGGATTTCCCGCGGCCCGGCGGCGACGGCGCGACCAATGTGTTCCGCTTCGATCGCACGCTGTATCCGGGGCCGGATCACGCATTCCAGGTGCGTCGCGACGAATTCGACGCGCTGTTGTTCGACAACGCGCGCGCGGCCGGCGCCGACGCGCGCGACGGCGTCGCGGTGACCGGCGTGGCGTTCGCTGCCGACGACCGCCCGACCGTCGCCCATGCGCGCGACGCGAACGGCCGGACGTTCGAGATCCGCTTGCGCTATTTGATCGACGCCAGCGGTCGCGACACGTTCCTGGGCAATCGCCTGAAAACCAAGCGCAAACTCGAACAACATCAATCCGCGGCCTTGTTCAGCCACTATCGCGGCGTGGAGCGTCGGCCCGGCGAAAACGCCGGCAATATCACCATCGAGCAATTCGAACACGGCTGGGTGTGGCTGATTCCGCTGCGCGACGACGTGATGAGCATCGGTGCGGTGTGTTCGCCGGATTACCTCAAACAACGTCGCGGCGACGGCGCCGAATTTCTCGATCGCACCTTGGACGGCATTCCGACGGTGCGCACGCGCATGCGCGGCGCCGAACGCGTCGCGCCGGTCCACGCCACCGGCAATTACTCCTACCGCAGCACACGCATGTGCGGACCGGGTTGGGCAATGGTGGGCGACGCCTACGCCTTCATCGACCCGGTGTTTTCCTCCGGCGTCTATCTGGGTATGCACGGCGCCGAACGCACCGCCGAACTCGTCGATGCCGCCCTGCGCGAACCGGCGCGGGAGGCGCGGCTGCAGCGCGCATTGCGCAAGGAATTGGACGGCGGTTTGGCTGAATTCTCCTGGTTCATCTATCGCTTCACCGGCCCGGTGATGCGGCATCTGTTCTCCCATCCGCGCAACGCGCTGCAGATCGAGCAGGCGGTGATCTCGATGCTGGCCGGCGACGTCTACGCGCATCCCGGCGTCACCCGCCGGTTGCGGCTGTTCCGGTTCATCTACGCGCTGAACGCGCTGGGCATGGCCCGCACCGCCTGGCGCGACCGCTGGCGCCGCAAACGCCAGACCACGGCGAGTTTCAGCGGCGAGACCCTGCAGGCCGACGCCCACGGCGCGATGCCGCCGAGCGCGGTCGGCGCGCCCGTCGAAACGGCGGCGGCAGCGCCCGACGGGGTAAAATCGTCGGCCGAGTCCTTGGAACACGCATGAGCGCAGCGATCCGTCCCGACATGCCCGACGCGCCCGCGTTGTCGGTGGATTACGTGCGTGGCGAGGACCCGGCCGCGCTGCTGACCGACGACACTCTGGCGCTGTTCGGCTTCGGCGAGACCGCCCCGCACAGCGACGACCCGCGTTATCTGCGCGTCCCGCTGCAGCCCTATGGCGAAACCCGGTTCGAACGCTGGCGCACGCAAGCCCCGGTGCGCACCGGCCGCGACGGCGGCGATGCCCAACGCGGCGAAGTGCGCTGGGCCAGCGACGGTCGCCTGACCTTCGGCGTGGTCGAGATCGACGAAGCGCCCGGCCCGCACCCCGATCACAGCGATATCTGCGAGGCCGCCGAGCGCGCTTACGCCGCGTTGGTGGGTTTCCAGGCCGACCACCCCACCCCGCATTTGCTGCGGGTGTGGAATTACCTCGACGCCATCACCCAGGGCGTCGGCGACGCCGAGCGCTACCGCCAGTTCTGTGTGGGCCGCGCCCGCGGTTTGGGCCGCTTCGACCCGCGTGGCCTGCCCGCCGCTACCGCCATCGGTCGCTGCGACGGCCGCCGCACCCTGCAGGTGTATTGGCTGAGCGCCGACCGCCGCGGCCGGCCGGTGGAAAACCCGCGCCAAGTCAGCGCCTACCGCTACCCGCGCGAATACGGCCCGCAGCCGCCGAGTTTCGCCCGCGCGATGCTGCCGCCGCCCGGCAGCCCGATGCCGCTGCTGCTGTCGGGCACCGCCAGCGTCGTCGGCCACGCCTCGCAGCACGCCGGCGAACTGCTGGCGCAGTTGGGCGAAACCTTCGCCAATTTCGACGCCCTGCTGGCCGAAGCGCGCCGCCTCGCGCCGACGCTCCCCGCCCAATTCGGCGACGGCACCCGGCTGAAGGTGTACGTGCGCGATGCGGAAGACCTGCCGATCGTGGCGCAGGCCTTGGACGCGCGTTTCGGCGACACCGTGCCCCGCGTGCTGCTGCATGCCGCGATTTGCCGCCGCGAACTGGCGGTGGAGATCGACGGCGTTCACGGCTGAGGTGTCGAAGGTCACGCTTGAACGGGCGTCGACGCACCGCATCTAGCGTCCCGTCGGCGCGCGTTTTCGCGCCTCTTCGAGGATAAAGCCATGGGCTTGATCAGTCTGTTGTGGGGCATCGTGGCGATGGTGCTGATGTTCGTCGGCCTGATTCCGCTGCTGGGCTGGGCCAACTGGCTCATCATTCCGTTCGCGGGCGTCGGCGCCATCGTCGCCGCGCTGGGCGTGTTGTTCACCGGCTCCGGCAAACGCGGCCGCGCCGCCACCGGCTTCGCACTCAACGCCATCGTGATTGTCGTCGCGGTGATGCGGTTGAGCATGGGCGGCGGGGTGATTTAAAGCACCCCGCGAAACCCCCCGTCGCTCGCGACGATTTTGAACAGGCTCTCACGCGTGCCAGGTCGAACGCTGCCCGCTCGCGCCGCCGAACAGGGCGGCGGCGTTCGAACGATCCGGAAGCGTTTCCCGACGACCGGCGAGTGTCCTGGCCACGAATAGCGCGAAGATGGTCCACGCGTCTTCGAAGGGCGCCGGAACGGATCGATGCGATTCGCGGAACAGGACACTGGGAGTACGCGATGAAAGCACCTGCGCAACCACCGAAAGCGACGAGACGCGCAACGCAATCCTCTCGGGACGGCAAAATTTCGCCCGGCGCCGAGAGTCGAGCGATCGCGCCCGGCGGCGTCGGAAACCGCCGGATGCAGGATCTGCTGAATGGCGCGCCGATCGTGCAGCGCGGGTTGCCTGCGGCGAGGCGCGACGGCACGTCCGATCCCGCGTTCGCTCGCGTCGGTTCGGCCGCGCGAACCACGCTCGGTGCGCCCGGCGCCCGATTCGAGCGCGAAGCCGAAAACACCGCCCAGCGGGTCGCGAATCCCGATCGCGGCGCGCATGCGCAAGACAACGCAGAACAGCAAGCGATCGCGCCCGATCGCACGTCGAATCGCGCGCCGAATCCCGCGTCTATGGCGGCCGTCACCCCGAGCGTCGTCGGCGACCCGCTCGCGCAACGCGCCGCCGCGGGCACTGCCGGAGGCGGTCGACCGCTGGACCCCGCGACGCGCGGCCGATTCGAATCGCGCCTTGGCCATCCGCTGGACGATGTGCGCGTGCATGTCGACGCGCGCGCCGCTCAGGCCGCGCAAACGCTGAACGCGAACGCCTACGCCTGGGGCAGCCACATCGTCTTCGATCGCGACCGCTATCGGCCGGAGACGCGCGACGGCGAGCGCCTGCTGGCCCACGAACTGACGCATGTCGTGCAACAACGCGAAACCGGCGCACCGGCGGTTCAACGCGACCTCAAAGCGTACAACGAGGAAAAAAGCGAGACGTTGGGAGGATTCAACGCCATGGGCGGCGGTTTCAGTTCGTCCTACATGACGTCCACCGCCGAAGCGCCCGGGTTGCGCGCCGCACTGAAGGATTTGATCGATGCCGGCAAAGTCAAGGAAGTCGTGTCCACCGACGGCAAGGTCAGTTGGTTCGCCGCCGAGCATCACAAGGACGCGCAATTGAGCGAGATCGAACAGGCGCTGCAAACGGCGGGCTATGCGAAAGCGACCAAACTCGCGAAAGCGATCTACGACATCCACGGCGAATTTCTGTACACCAAAGACACGATGACGACGATCGCGCCGTTCTACTCGCATACGTCGACGATCGGCGAAAAGGTGCGAACGGTCACCAACCGATCAATGACCGAATGGGAAATCCGGCAAGCCAAACGGGTGTTCGGAAGCGCGCTCGACTACGCCGCAGTGACCATCGCCGACGGCTCGATTTCGGCGAAGGTCGCCTCGGCTGGCGGCTACGCGCGCACCATCCGCAACGTGATCAACTTCCCGACCGGCAGCTCGCGCAGCATGTCGTTCATGATCCACGAGCTGACCCACGTCTGGCAGTACCAGAAGACCGGCATCAGCTACATCGCCAAAGCGCTGTGGGCGCAGATGACGGAAGGCTACAGCTACGCCGACGACGGCAAAACGCCCGAGGATTCGCTGAAGGACGCCCGCACCGCGGGTAAAACGCTCTACAGCTACAACCTCGAACAACAGGGCGACATCCTCAGCGACTATTACCGACGCCTGCAAAAAGGCGAAGACACCACGGCCTGGGACCCGTTCGTCGCCGATGTGAAATAGCGACCGCTTCATTGTGGGAGCGCCGGCAGGCGCGATACAGCGCCGAGATACTGCACGAGAGCGGCCGCCCTCGCGCAGCGCCTCGCTTCGTCAGGCGACCGCTCCATCGATCGGCCCTTCCGGGCCTCCCACAACACCCGAACTCGATTGTGGGAGCGCCGGCAGGCGCGATGCTGCGCCGACACACCGATCGCGAGCGTCGCTTCTCTGCCCTCGGATTGCCGAAACCTGCATGGCCTATTGGCGCTCGACCTGCCTTTGGCTATTGAAAGCCGAGCCTCCCACAACGCTCGAATGCCCTCGATTGGAACCTCGGAGTTCTGTTGTGGGAGTCCGAAACTCGATTGTGGGAGCGCCGGCAGGCGCGACAGAGCGCCGAGACACTGCACGAGAGCGATCGCCCTCGCGCAGCGCCTCGCTTCGTCAGGCGACCGCTCCATCGATCGGCCCTTCCGGGCCTCCCACAAATCTCCGCGCCGCGAGCAAATCCCGCGTATGCGCATGCTGAGGCCGCGCCAGCACATCGGCGGTCGCGCCGAGTTCGACGATCTTGCCCGCATCCAACACCGCGATGCGCTCGGCGACGGCCGCGGCGGCGGCGATGTCGTGGGTGACGAACAGCAGGGCGAGGCCGCGTTCGCGTTTCAGTTGCACCAGCAAACGCAGAATCCCGGCGCGATGATGCGCATCCAGCGCCGACACCGCTTCGTCGCACACCAACAGCAAGGGATCGCAGGCCAGCGCGCGCGCGATCGCGATACGTTGGCGCTGTCCACCGGAGGCTTGATGCGGATAACGCGCGGCGAGCGCGGGATCGAGCCCCACCGCCGCCAACAATTCCGCCGCTTTTGCCGCGCGCGAGGCCGCGTCGCCGATGCCGTGAATGCGCAGCGGCTCGGCGATGAGATCGGCGATGCTCATATGCGGATCGAGCGAAGCGTACGGGTCCTGAAACACCACGCCGATACGTTTTCGCATCGCGCGCAACGCAGCGCCGGACAATGCGGTGAGTTCCACATCGTCCAACCACACGCGACCGCGGCCGCCGCGCGCCAATCGCAGCAACACGCGACCGAGCGTGCTTTTGCCGCTGCCGCTTTCGCCGAGCAACGCCAAGCCTTCGCCGCGATGCAGGACGAGCGACACATCGTCGAGCGCGAGTCGCGATGCGCGCGGATAGCGCATCGTCAACGCTTCGGCTCGCAACAACGGCGCGTTCTCTTCCCCTGTCATCCCGAGCCGCAGGCGAGAGACCTGTGTCTGCCCTTTCAATTTCTCTTCCGCCATCGACACGGCAACAGCAGGTCCCTCGCCTGCGGCTCGGGATGACGGAGCGGCCGAATCGCCTGCGGCTCGGGATGACAGAGCCGCCGGATCGGTTGCGGGAGTGTGTGCACTTGTAGGAACGCCTGGCGAAGCGTTCGTAGGAGCGCCGGAAGGCGCGACCGACATTTCGGGATTATCCGAGTCCATCGCCGCGGTCGCAGTCGCGCCTTCCGGCGCTCCTACGAAAACGCTGGGTGGCCCCTCACCCTCGCTCGCTGCGCTCGCTCGTCCCTCTCCCCGCGTGGCGGGGAGGAGAGACGGCCCGTCACCCTCGCTCGCGATGCTCGCTTTTCCCTCTCCCCGCACAGCGGGGAGAGGGTGCCCGACAGGGCGGGTGAGGGGCGAGGGTTGCGGCAAGGCATCCGCGGCCAACAATTCGCGCGTGTACGCCGCTTGCGGCGCGGCGAAGAGCGCGCGCGCGGCGCCGCGTTCGATCACCGTACCGCGCCGCAGCACCAATACGTCGTCGGCATAGGCGCCGACCAGCGGCAGATCGTGGCTGATCAGCATCAAGCCGAGCCCGTCTTCGCGCCGCAGCGTATCGAGCAGATCGAGCACATCGCGCGCGATGCGCGCATCCAGCGCCGATGTCGGTTCGTCGGCGATCAAATAGCGCGGCTTGCACGCCAACGCCAACGCGATCGCGATGCGTTGCCGTTGACCGCCGGAGAATTCGTGCGGATAGCGCGTTAGCGCCGCGTCGGGATCGGGCAGGCGCACGCGTTCGAGCAAGGCCCGCGCCTGCGCATCGGCTTGCCCGTGCAAACGCAAGGTTTCGCGCAGTTGCGCGCCGACGCGGCGCATCGGATGCAGCGACGCCAGCGGATCCTGCGGCACCCACGCCAACATGCGTCCGCGCAGCGCGATATGCGCCTTGGACGCATCCGCGGCCAACGCAATCTCGGCGTCGCTCGTGCGACCTTGCGTATCGTCGCCTTCGAGCGCGAGCGTGCCGGCGGCGCGCAAATTCGCCGGCAGCAACCCGAGCATCGACAGCGCGGTGAGACTCTTGCCGCTGCCGCTTTCGCCGACCACGCCGAGGCAGCGGCCGGGATGCAGTTCGAGATCGAGCGGGCCCAACAGCTTGCGTGCGCCGGTATGTACCTCGAGTCGGCGCAGGACGAGACTCATACGCCGGTCGATCCCGCATTCGTCGCCGCATGCGCCGACGGCGCGCCCGATGTCGCGATCGTGCCGCTCGTATCGCCGCTCGTATCGTCGTCCGCATCGCCGTCCGTCGCGTGCGTCGCGCCGCGTACATCGAGCCAATCGCGCAGGGCATCGCCCAAGAATTGGAACGCCGCCAGCGTGGCGACCAAAAACCCCGCCGGGAACAACAACACCCACGGCGCGCTATCGAGTTCCTGCACGCCTTCGGCGAGCAAACTGCCCCAACTGGCGGACGGCTCATCCACGCTCAAACCGAGGAAGCCGAGAAAACTTTCGACCAGGATCGCCTGCGGCAGAATCAAACCCAGATACACCATGGCCAACGGCATCAGATTCGGCAGCGCATGCCAACGCAAGCGTTGATCGAAGCGCGCGCCCATCGCCACTGCCGCCAGCATGAAGGGCGTCTCGCGCAGCCGCGCTGCTTCCGCGCGCATCACCCGCGCCAGATCGATCCACACGTAACCGCCCACCGCGAACAACAACAGCGCCAGCGAGCGCTCGAACAGCGTCAGCAACAGAATCACCACCAACAAAAACGGCAACGCGCTGAACAGGTCGAACACACGCAGCATCGCGCGCTCCGCCCAACCGCCGGCCAGGCCCGCGCCCGCGCCCAACGTCAAACCGATACCGAGCGCGACCAGACTCGCCAACAAGCCGATAGTGAGCGACAAGCGCCCGCCCGCGAGCGTCCGCGCGAACACATCGCGACCGATGGCGTCGGTACCGAACCAGTGTCCGCCGACGCCCGGCGCCACCGACAGCGCCTCCCAATCCGGCCGATGCGGATCGAACGCGCTCAGCCACGGCCCCAGCCAACACAACAGCGCCAGCGCCGCGAGAAACAGCAGGCAGGCGCGGGCGAGCGGAGGGAGCGGGCGGCGAAGCGAAGACATCGGGCGATTGTAGAGCCTGCCCCGCACGCGATGCGGGGCTGAGCCAGGCTTGCCGGGCATGTCGGGCTACCGCTCGCTCGCGATCGCGCGCGTCACGCGATCTCCCGTAGGAGGGCCTTCAGGCCCGATGATCGTGCGCGCGAAAAAGGCCCTCGCGTTGTGGCGGAACTTCTGAGAACCGGTTCAAAATCTCAGATGAGGCATGCGCCGAGCACATGTACCGAGCGGATAGGCTTCCCATCGTCGGTGACTTCATCCCTCTCCCCGCCGTGCGGGGAGAGGGTGGCCGAAGGCCGGGTGAGGGGCTCCGTTCGCACACGGTTTGAAGCACGCGAACGGAACGTGCCGCCTGCCCCTCATCCGGCGCGTTGCGCCACCTTCTCCCCGCTTGCGGGGAGAAGGGAAAAGGCATGTTCCCCGCTTGCGGGGAGAAGGAAAGAAAAAGAAGACCCCCGCCTGAGAGGAGAAGGAAAACGACAACCCCGCCGCAGGGAGAATTTGAACAGGCTCCAAGATCGGGCCTAAAGGCCCTCCTACGGGCGGTGCTCGCGCTACGTCTTGCCGTCGATCAAACCCGCCCCGCGACGGCGGCGTATCATTCGCGCATGCCGACCTTTCCCCGCACCCGCCTCCGCCGCATGCGCCGCAGCGAATTCTCGCGACGGCTGATGCGCGAACACGTCCTCACCGCGAACGATCTGATCTATCCGGTTTTCGTCCACGAAGTGCCCGGCCGCGCGCCGGTGGGCTCGATGCCCGGCATCGAACGCCTGTCGATCGACGAACTGCTGAAAGTGGCCGAAGAGGCCAGCGAACTGCGGGTACCGGCCTTGGCGCTGTTCGCGGTGACCGCGCCCGACGCGAAATCGCTCGACGGCGTCGCCGCATGGGACGACGAAGGCCTGATGCATCGTGCGGTGCGCGCGCTCAAGCAGCGCTTCCCCGAACTGGGCGTGATCACCGACGTGGCGCTGGACCCGTACACCTCGCACGGCCAGGACGGTTTGATCGACGACAGCGGCTATGTGGTCAACGACGAAACCGTCGCAGCGCTGGTAAAACAAGCGCTGTCGCATGCGCGCGCCGGCGCCGACGTGGTCGCGCCGAGCGACATGATGGACGGACGCATCGGCGCGATCCGCGACGCGCTGGAAGCCGACGGCCGCATCCACACCCGCATTCTCAGCTACGCCGCGAAATACGCCAGCGCCTATTACGGCCCGTTCCGCGATGCGGTGGGTTCGGCCGGCGCGCTGGGCAAAGGCAACAAATACAGCTATCAAATGGACCCGGCGAATTCCGACGAAGCCCTGCGCGAAGTCGCGTTGGATCTGGAGGAAGGCGCGGACATGGTGATGGTGAAGCCGGGCCTGCCGTACCTCGACATCGTGCGCCGAGTGAAGGACGCCTTCGGCGCGCCGACCTTCGTGTATCAAGTCAGCGGCGAATACGCGATGCTCAAGGCCGCCGCGCGCAACGGCTGGCTCGACGAACGCGCCTGCGCGCTGGAAGCCTTGGTCGCGTTCAAACGCGCAGGCGCCGACGGTGTGTTGACGTATTTCGCGCTGGATGCGGCGCGCTGGCTACGGGACGCTCACTGAATATGGCCCTGATATGGCGTTAACCGTTCGGCAGGCGCGCGCCGAAGATGCCGCGGACATCGCGCGGCTGTCGCTGCAGCTCGATGCTTCATTGGACCCGCCGACCATCGCCCAGCGCTTCACGCGTTTGCTGGCGTGGCCGACGCATGCGTTTTTCGTTCTCCTCGGCGACGACGAGGACGATGGCGCGCGCGGCGGCGGCCCTGTCGTCGGTTTCGTCGGCGCCGAGCATCGCAACTTGTTGCAGTCCGGCGAACGCGTCGAGCTGATCGCGCTCGTGGTCGATGCCGAGCGTCGGCGCCGCGGCGCCGGTGCGGCCCTGGTCTCGGCCGCCGAAGCGTGGGCGTCGCGCCGCGGGGTCGCGCAGGTGGTGGTACGCTCGAGCCTGTCGCGCGACGCGACGCATCCGTTCTATCGGTGTCTCGGCTACGTTCACCACAAGACCCAGCACGTCTACACGCGGAGTCTCTCGCCATGAAACGCTACGCCGTCTTCGGACAACCCGTGCTGCATTCGCTCTCGCCGCGCATCCACAAAGCGTTCGCGCAGCAGCTCGGCATCGATTTGGACTACACCGCGATCGAATGCGCGCCCGGCGATTTCGACGGCACGCTCTCCTCGTTCGCGCGCAGCGGCGGCGACGGCGCCAACGTCACCCTCCCGCACAAACAGCGCGCGGCGGAGCTGTGCAATCTGCTCAGCAATCGCGCGAAAAAAGCCGGCGCGGTCAACACGCTGATCAAGCACGAAGGCGGTTGGCTGGGCGACAACACCGACGGCATCGGCTTGATCCGCGACCTTACCGGCCGTCACGGTTTGGATCTGCGCGAACGTCGCACCTTGATGCTCGGCGCGGGCGGCGCAGCGCGCGGCGTGGCGCCGGCCTTGCTGGAAGCGGGCATCGGCGAATTGTTCATCGTCAACCGCGATGCGCAGAAAGCCGACGCGCTGTCGGATCTGCTCGGCGACCCCGGCCGCGTGCACACGCGCTACATGCAGGATTTGGGCGAACTCGGCGAATTCGATTTGATCGTCAACGCCACCTCGGCCGCGCGTCATGGCGCATTGCCGACGCTGCCGATGACCTTGTTCGGCCCGCGCAGCGCCGCGATCGATTTGAGCTACGGCGAAGCGGCGGTGCCGTTTCTGGCATGGGCGCGCGCGTTGGGCGTACGCGATTTCGTCGATGGCCTGGGCATGCTGGTGGAACAGGCTGCGGAAAGTTTCTTCCTGTGGCACGGGCAACGGCCGGACACCGACGCGGTCTACGCCGCATTGAACGAACGCAACGCGACGTTGATGACGGCGGATTGAACGATCGCGCGCGACCGGCGCGATAGATGCGATTGAGAGCCTGTTCAAAATCTTCCAGCGGACGTGTTTCCTTCCTGCGAACGGGCCGTGTTCTTTTCCTTCTCCACGCAAGCGGGAAACATGCCTTTTCCCTTCTCCCCGCAAGCGGTGCGTGTTCTTTTCCTTCTCCCCGCAAGCGGGGAGATGGTGGCGCAACGCGCCGGATGAGGGGCAGGCGATACGCTTGGTTCGCGCGCGTCTACCGCGGGCTTCCAACCGTGCGCGAACAGCGCCCCTCCCCCGGCCTTTGGCCACCCTCTCCCCGCACGGCGGGGAGAGGGATGAAGGAAGGTACCGGCGAAGGGCCGCCGATCCGCTCGGTAAATGCGCTCAGCTCATGCCGCATCGGGAATTTTGAACAGGCTTTGAGAGTATCGAGACTGTCGGGACGATCGGGATGGATCCGATCGTGCGCGCGCGTATCGATGGAGCGTTCGAGGCCGCGCGCCTATCCTGCGTCGCGCTCGCCGCGACCGCGCGCGAATCGATAGATCGCGCGCAGCGCGATGCCGACCGATGCGATCAGCAGCACGAAGGTCAGCAGCCACACCCAAAGGCCATGGAAGAGCACATAGCCCGGCATGTGCATGCTGGCGATCATCGACAGCAGCGACCAGGGCAGCAGCACCGCCAGACCCGCGACGCATCGCCACGCCGCGCTCCACGGCCGACGGCCGACCAGCGCCCAGCACGCGAGCGCGGCTTCGATCGCCATCAGCGCGCCGACGATCGCGACGCCGAGCAACGGCCAGTTCCAGTCGCCGACATCGCTGCCGCGGTGACGAAAATACTGCGTGGGATCGAGACTGATGCGCACCATGTTCGCGATCGCCAGCGCGGTCGCGATGGCGAATACGATCGCGATAATGCGACGACCTCGCGACAGCGGCGGCGGGGCGGCGGCGACGGCCGAATGCTGCGGAGGCGCGTAGACGTCCCGTTCCGGCGGCGGGCGTCGTGACATATCGTCGTCCGCGCGTCGCGTCACACCCCGAACCCCGGATGTCGTTCTTCGCGCGGAACGGCTTGCGTCCACGCGCTGTCGGCGTAGATGTCGCGCAGCAACCGGCCATCGCGGGTGTAGTGCAGTTCGGTGCCCTGCGGAATCGACAACTCAGGCAAGAACGCGCGCAGCCGTTCCAACGCGGCGTCGCGGACGTCGACATCGATATCGATGCCGCAGAACTCGACGACGCGTCGGCCTTCGGCGTCGGCATCGCTCAGCGACGAGCCGCCGCCGCTCACTTCGCCCAGGCCGGTCTCTTCCAGCATCGCCTGCAGCGGGTCTTCGAAGCGTTCGCCGCGCTCGATCGGCTGGATATTCCCCGGAATTTTGAGATAGATGAAGCGTTCGGGATCGAACCCGCCGCCTTCGTCGTTCGCTTGCGGTGCGGGCGAGGAAAACAAACGTTTCAAGCTGTCGAAAAGACCCATGCGAACGCTCCGATCGAAAGTGGCGACAGCATGCCGCGTGCGCGGCGGCAACGGAAGCGGAACGCTTATTTGCCCTGCGGCGGCGCGGCCAATTCTTTCGTATCGAGCGCGCCGTCGCGATTGCGGTCCTGGCGCTTGAAGGTTTCGGCCACGCGCGTGCGGTGCGCTTCGCGGGTGAGTGTCGCGCCGTTCCCGCCGGGCTGCTCCTCGGGCGAGAGCATGCCGTCGCGGTTCGCGTCCATGCGGTCGAAGGCGTAGCTCAGCCAATCCTGGTATTCGAGCAACGAGACTTTGCCGTCGTCGTCGGCGTCCATGCGGGTCAGATAGTCGCCGGTGGCTTTCACCGAAGGCGTGGGCATATCGGTGGGCGGATTTGCGGCCGACGTGGTGCTTGGCTCGGCGGCTGGATTCGCGACAGGCATCGCGGCCTGGTTTGTCGGTGCGCTTGTCGGTGCGCTCGCCGGTGCGCTCAGAGGCGTATCGCGCCAGCGCCGTGCCTGCACGGTGGAGGGCAGGGCGAGCGAGCATACGGCGATGAGAACGGGGACGACGGCGACGCGCATGGGCGAAGCGTGCGCGGTCGCGCGCGTCGCCGCAAGCCCCGCGGCGCGGTGGGTCGCGTCCGGACGGCGGCGGTACGCATCGTGCCCGCGACTGTGGAATCATGCGGCCATGACCATCTATGCGCTGAAACCGAAATTCCAGGCACTGCTGCGACCCGTGGCGCGCGGCTTGTACCGCCTGGGCGTCACCGCCAACCAAGTGACCTTGGCCGCGTGCGCGGTTTCGGTAGCGTTGGGCGTGTTTCTGTTTTTCGCCGCGTCGCGGATATCAGGCGCCGGGCTATGGTTTCTGCTGATCCCGCTGTGGATGTTCCTGCGCATGGCGTTCAACGCCATCGACGGCATGTTGGCGCGCGAATTCGGCCAGCAATCCAAACTCGGCGCGTACTTGAACGAATTGACCGACGTGATCGCCGACGCGGCGTTGATCCTGCCGTTCGCCGCGGTCGCGCCGTTCGACGGCGTGGCGGCGGTGTGGGTGGCCGCGTTCGCGCTGCTGGCGGCGCTGAGCGAATTCGCCGGCGCGCTCGGTCCCACCGTCGGCGGCACGCGGCGTTACGACGGCCCGATGGGGAAGAGCGATCGCGCGTTCGTGCTCGGTGCGCTGGCGCTGTGGGTCGCGTTCGCCGAACGCTTGCCGACGTGGGCGCTGTGGTTGTTCCCCGCGCTGTGCGCGCTCACCGCCTGGACCGTCGTGCGCCGCGTGCGCAACGGGCTGCGCGACGCCGCCGCGCAGTGACGGGCCATTGAGCCGGCGGTCGCGAACTTCGATACTTCACCGATTCCTCATTCCAACGCGTCCTCCGCCCGCGCGCCATCGCGTCTTTCCGCGTGCGGCCGCCCCCGTCAGCGTCCGAAGACTCTTCTCCCATGTCCGAATCACGACCCTGCCAGGAAGGCACGTTCCCAAGCCACGATGGCGTCGCCTTGTTCTATCGCCATTGGCCCGCCGCGCGCGCGGCCGACCCGCCCGCGCGCGCTGTCGTATTGGTGCATCGCGGCCACGAACATTCCGGGCGCATGGCGCATCTGGCCGATGAGCTGAATCTGCCCGATGTCGCGATCTTCGCCTACGACATGCGCGGCCACGGCCGTTCGCCCGGCGTGCGCGGCGACAGCCCAAGCTTCGGCCATTCGGTGCGCGATCTCGATACGTTCGTCGCGCATATCGCCGATGCGCACGGCATCGCGCGCGGCGATGTGGTGGTGATCGCGCAAAGCGTCGGCGCGGTGCTCGCCAGCACCTGGGCGCACGATTTCGCGCCGAAGATTCGCGGCTTGGTGCTGGCTTCGCCCGCGTTCAAAGTGAAACTTTACGTGCCGTTCGCGCGGCCCGGGTTGGCGCTGTTGCACAAACTGCGCGGCAATTTTTTCGTCAACAGTTATGTCAAGGCGAAATTCCTGACCCACGACCCGGAACGTATCGCCAGCTACGATGCCGATCCGCTGATTTCGCGACCGATTTCGGTGCGAATTCTGCTGGGTTTGTACGCAGCGGCGGATCGCGTGGTGGCCGACGCCGCGGCGATCGCGCTGCCGGTGCAGTTGTTGATCTCCGGCAGCGACTGGGTGGTGCATCATGCGCCGCAGCACCGCTTTTTCGAGCGTTTATCGCATCCGCGCAAAGAAAAGCATTTGCTGCCCGGGCTCTTCCACGACACCTTGGGCGAACGCGACCGGGCGCAGGCGGTCGAGAAGATCCGCGCCTTCGTGCGCGGTCTGTTCGACGACCCGCCCGCGCCGTTGTCGCTGCTGGACGCGCATCGCCGCGGCGCCACCTTCGACGAAGCGCAGGCGCTGGCGAAGCCGCTGCCGTGGTACACGCCGCGCGGCGCGTACTGGGCGTTCACGCGCGCGTCGCTGAAATTCGGCGGCCTGCTGTCGCGCGGCATCGCGTTGGGGCACGCCACCGGTTTCGATTCCGGCAGCACGCTCGATTACGTTTACAAAAACCAGGCGCAGGGTCTGCCGTTGATCGGCACCGCGATCGATCGCACGTATCTGGATTCGATCGGCTGGCGCGGCATTCGCGTGCGCAAAACGCACGTCGAAGCGCTGCTGCGCGCGGGGTTCGCGCGCGTCCGCGCGCAAGGCTTGCCGCTGCGGTTGATGGATGTCGCCGCCGGTCACGGCCGTTACGTGCTGGATGCGATCGCGGGTGGCGATGCGACGCCCGACGCACAGCCCATCGCGGAACCGGAATCGATCCTGCTGCGCGATTACAGCGAGATCAACGTGCGCGACGGTCGCGCGCTGATCGCCGAACGCGGCTTGGGCGAGATCGCACGCTTCGAACGCGGCGATGCCTTCGATCGCGAAGATTTGGCGTCGGTGACGCCCGCGCCGACGGTGGCGGTGGTGTCCGGTCTGTACGAATTGTTTCCGGACAACGATGCGGTGGCGCGTTCGCTGGCGGGCATCGCCGCGGCGGTGCCGACGGGCGGCTGTCTGGTCTACACCGGGCAGCCCTGGCATCCGCAGTTGGAATTGATCGCGCGCGCACTCACCAGCCATCGTCAAGGACAGGCCTGGGTGATGCGGCGACGCACGCAGGCGGAGATGGATCAATTGGTGGAAGCCGCGGGTTTCCGCAAAGTCGAACAACGCATCGACGAGTGGGGCATCTTCACCGTGTCGTTGGCGGTGCGTGAGGGATGAGCGAGGAAACGCCGGCATCGCGTACGCCGTTGCGCCCCCACGGGATGTCGTGCCCCCACCCTAACCCTCCCCCGCATGCGGGGGAGGGGGAAAACCCGGCGCATGCGAGCATCGCCGCGCGGCCTTGGAAACTCGCCGGGCTGTGGCTCGCGTGCCTGGCGCCGTTTTTCTACCTGAGCTACGGGTTCGCGAATCATCTCGCCGCGCAGCGCAGCGATGTGCCCTCGGTGGTGTTCGATTGGGAGCGCGGCATCCCGTTCATGGCGTGGACGATTTTTCCGTACTGGTCGGTCAATCTGTTCTACGGCTTGTCGTTGTTCCTGTGCCGCACGCGCGCCGAGCTGCATGCGCACGGCAAGCGGTTGTTGACCGCGCAGCTCGTTGCGGTGACGTGCTTCCTCTTGTTTCCGCTGGGGTACAGCTTCGGGCAACCCGCCGCCGACGGCGCCGCGGGTTGGTTGTTCGCGGCGTTGCGCGGTTTCGACAAACCTTTCAACCAAGCGCCCTCGCTACATATCGCGCTGTTGGCGATTCTGTGGGACGGGTATCGTCGCTGGCTGCCGCGCGGTTGGCATTGGCTGCTGCACGGCTGGTCGCTGTTGATCGGCGTGTCGGTGCTGACGACATATCAACATCATTTCATCGATATTCCGACCGGCGCGCTGCTGGGGTTGTTCTGTCTCTGGCTGTGGCCGCTGGAAGGCGGCGGTCCCTGGCGCGCGGCGCGATGGACGCGCGATCCGCGACGCTTGCGGCTTGCGGCGTTCTATGCGATGGGCGCAGCGGCGTTTTTCGCGTTGGCGGCGTTCGGTGCGACGCGGGTGAGCGGCGCCGCGCTGTGGCTGTGTTGGCCGGGCGTTGCGCTCGCGTTCGTCGCGATGCATTACGCGCGTTTCGGCGCGGAAGGATTCCAAAAAGACGGCGACGGCCGAATCTCGATCGCTTCTCGCGGTTTGCTGGCGCCGTATCGCTGGGGCGCGTGGCTGAATTCGCGGGTGTGGACGCGCGGGCAAGCGCATGCGGTGCGTGCGCAAGGCCGCGTGTGGTTGGGCCGCATGCCGACGGCCGCGCAGGCGCGCGCGATGGGCGCGACCCGCATCGTCGATGTCTGCGCCGAATTGCTCGCGCCGGCCGGTATCGCCACGCGCAGCGTGCCGATGCTCGATCTGATTCCGCCGAACGCGCAGACGCTTCACGCCGCCGCGGACGCGATCCAGGCGCAGCTCGACGCGACGCAAGGCGGCGACGATGCGGTGCTGGTGTGCTGCGCGTTGGGCTATTCGCGCAGCGCCGCCGCGGTCGCCGCCTGGATGCTGCGCTACGGCCACGCTGCGGATGTCGAGGCCGCCGTGGCGCATTTGCGACGCGCGCGGCCGCGGCTGGTGCTGCATGACGCTCATCGCGCGGTCCTCGCGATGGTGACGCCGCCGCTATGATCGCCGACATGAATGCTGACAGGAGCTCGACCGACGCACCGCAGACCGCCACCGCCGCGCTCGCGCACGACGATCGCGCGTTGTGCGCGACGCAGGCGCGCTGGTTGGACGCTTGCGCGACTTTCGGCGGCATCGGCCTGTTCGCTGCGGGGCTGGCCGCGCTGTGTCTCGTCACCGGCGCGGGCAACGACGCGTTGCGCGCGTTCGCGTTCGCCGCGGTCGCGTTGCTGCCGTTCGAGCGTTTCCTCGCGCTGCGGCTGCGTTTCGATCGCGGCTTGTTCGCCGATCTGGCCGCCGGCCGTATCGCCGATCTGCCGGCGCTCGATCGCGTCCTCGCCGCATCGGGCCTGCGCCGCGCCACCGACGGCCCCGCCCGCACGCTCGCCGACCGCGTGCGCGGCACGCGCCGGCTCTGGCGCGCGCATGCGGCGGTCGCGGCGGCGCAGCTCTTGTTATCCTTGGCCGCGGCGGCGCTGCGTTTCTGATCGAGGCGCCGCAGTCTTCGGGGGCGACATCGTTCACTCGCATCGCACGCAACGCCGCACGCATCGGATCGTCATGCTCGAATCGCTGGTCGCCTCGCTCATCATCGCCTTCGTCAAATTGCTGACCGGCGCGCAGGCGTTCGCGCGCGGGTTCCGGCCGCACGCGGCGCAACGCATCTATTTCGCCAATCACGCCAGTCACGGCGATTTCGTGCTGCTGTGGGCCACGCTACCGCCGTATCTGCGGCGCAAGGCGCGGCCGGTGGCCGGTGCCGATTACTGGAACAAAAGCGCGCTGCGCCGCTATATCGCCGGCCGCGTGTTTCGTGCGGTGTTGATCGACCGCGAGCGCAAGGAAGACAGTCCTGACCCGGTGCAACAGATGGTCGATGCGTTGTCGTCCGGCTGCTCGTTGATTCTGTTTCCCGAGGGCACGCGCAATACCACCGATCAAATTCTGTTGCCGTTCAAAAGCGGCCTGTTCCATCTGGCCGGGCGTTACCCGCGCGCCGAACTGGTGCCGGTATGGATCAATAATCTCGGCCGGGTGATGCCCAAGGGCGAGCCGCTGCCGATCCCGCTGCTCTGCACCGTGACCTTCGGCGCGACATTGCCGCGTATCGACGGCGAAGATAAAGCCGCATTTCTGCAGCGTGCTCGCGACGCTTTGCTGGCGCTGCGGCCGGAGTCGCCCGACGACGACACACCCAGCGACGAGGCATCGAGCGACGTGGCATCGAGCGATGCCGCATCGAGCAATGCCGCGACACCGAGCGCTGCACCGAAGGACACCGACTGATGCACAATCCATTTCCCTCGATGTACGCCCTGCCGATTTTCCTCGGCGCCGCCGGCGTGCTTTCGGTCGCCACCATCGTCGGCTGGGTGCTGAAGCAGCGCTACGCGCCGGACGAAGCGCATTCCACCATCGATAACCTCAACAGCCGCATTCGCGCATGGTGGTGGATGGTGGGTGTGCTGGCGGCCGCGTTCTGGTTGGGCAAAGGCGGCGTGATCGTGCTGTTCGGGTTGCTGTCGTTTTTCGCGCTGCGCGAATTCATCACGCTGTGCTATACGCGCCGCGGCGATCACACCGTCTTGCTGCTGAGTTTCTTCATCGCGCTGCCGATGCAATACGCGTTGATCTGGATCGACTGGTACGGGTTGTATTCGATCTTCATCCCGGTGTACGCGTTCTTGATCCTGCCGATCTTCGCCGCGCTGGGCGCCGACACCACGCGCTTTCTGGAACGTGCCTCGAAAGTGCAATGGGGCCTGATGATCTGCGTGTTCTGTCTCTCGCATGTGCCGGCGCTGATGACCTTGAATATCCCAGGTTACGAAGGTCGCAATCTGCTGTTGATCGCTTTCCTGGTGCTGGTGGTGCAAGGCAGCGACGTGCTGCAGTACATCTGGGGCAAGCTGCTGGGCAAACATAAAGTCGCGCCCGCGCTGTCGCCGTCGAAAACCTGGGAAGGTTTGATCGGCGGCGTCGCCAGCGCCACCGCCCTCGGCGCCCTCGTCCACGGCATCACACCGTTCACCGCCGGCGAGGCGGCGATGGTGGCCTTGGTCGTTTGCCTGATGGGCTTCTTCGGCGGTTTGGTGATGTCCGCGATCAAACGCGACAGAGGCGTGAAAGACTGGGGCAGCATGATCGAAGGCCATGGCGGCATGCTCGACCGCCTCGACTCCGTCGTCTTCGCCGCCCCTATCTTCTTCCATATCGTGCGGTACGGGTGGGTGTAGGGTGGCGGTGAGCGCAGCGAACCCCACCAATACCGAGTGCGCCATGAAACCATTTCATCCATGTCGGGGCGCGGCGCTTTGCTTTTGGATTCGAGTCTGATCGATGGTGGGGTTCGCTGCGCTCACCACCACCCTACTCGTATTCTTTTTCCCGCAACGATTTCGATGAAAACCACAGTCTTTTTGTCGCTATCGACGATGCTTTTCTTCGCCTCGCCATCGATTGGTGCGCAAGATTATTCGCCGCACGAGCTCCGCGGCACGCTTCCGTCTCCGAAACTGCCTTTGCGTCTTCGCGGGCGCTACACCGCGGAGTTGGCGCGGGACACGGCATCGCAAACATTCACCTTGGAAATTTGTCCGACGAGACATGCCGGGATGTCCGAATACGTCAAAAAGCGTATCCACCGGGATTTTCTCATCGTTGCGAAACGTGTCTGCGGCGAAAACGCCCCGGTTCTGCACGGCGAGCTTCGGATGGATGGTTACATCGGTCATGGCGGCGCCCATTACAAACGCATCCAGGGCGACTTCTCCTGCGCTGCGCACGAAAGCGGAACGTCGCCATAGGGTGCGCCTGTGGCGCACCATTCTGTCCACGCGCGAGAAAAAAATGGTGCGCCACAGGCGCACCCTATGCGGATATCTTATGAGGGCAGACGCGAGCCACGAAAACAAAACCGCGAGCGCTTCACGTCCCTCTCGGTTTCGCGCGATGCGTGGCGGTGGCTGACCAAGGGTCGTCCGGCCAAGGGTGTTTCGGGTATCTGCCTTTCATCTCTTTTTTCACTTCCGGGTAGGTGCGTTCCCAGAAGCTGCGTAGATCCTGCGTGACTTGCAGCGGTCGGCCGGCTGGCGAGAGCAGATGCAAGGTCAGCGCGATGCGGCCGTCGGCGATGCGTGGGGTGTCGGAGAGGCCGAAGAGTTCCTGCAGTTTTACCGCCAGCACCGGCGGTACCGGCGCGCCGATGCCGTCGTTCGCGGCGTCGTCGAAGGCGTACTCGATGGCGCGCTCCATGCCCGACGGCACGACGATGCGCGTGGGCGTCAGCGCGTCGATGCGTTGACGCGCGGCCCAATCGACGCCCGATTTCAGCGCTTCGGCCAGTTCGTCTTCGCTCAACGCGTCCAGGCGCGTTTTGCCGGCGAAGGCGGGCATCAACCATGCGTCCAAGTGCGTGAGCAAAGCCTCGTCGGAAAGATCGGGTAGGGCGAATTCCGGCATCCATGCGCGCAAGCAACGCACGCGGGCGCGCCATTGCGCGAGCGATTCGCGCCACGGCAGCGCGTCGAGGCCGAGCGCGCGCACGGCGTCGGTCAACGCGCGCGCGGCCTGCGCGGGATCGACGCGGCCGGCAGGGCGCGCGTCGATGACGATGCCGTCGAAGCGCTGCACGCGTTCGGCGACCAGCGCGCGTTTCGCCGCGTCCCAACGCACTTCGTCGCGATCGGAGAAACGCGCGGCGAAATCGCGACGCAGTCGCGCCTCGTCCACCGGCGCGGCGCGCAGCACTTTGGCGTCTTTCGCCTCGAAGCGCAGTTCGGCGGCTACGATCCACGGCTCGCCGATCAACGCGCTGTCGTCGAAGAGCTGCGCCATGCGGCCGTTGGCGAGCGAATAGCGTCGTACGTCGGTGCCATGACGATAGCCGATGCGATCCGGAAACGCGTGCGCGAGCGCATCGCCGAGCGCGTGCGCGGGCGCGTCGGTCGGCGGTTTGGCATCGCATCGCAAACGCCGCCGCCACTGCGTCGCCGCGGCGTCGATTGCCTGCAGCCCCGTGCGCGATGCATCGGAGGGCGCGCGCCCGCGACGCAACGCCGCCAACGCTTGCCAACGCGCGGCGAGCGCATCGCTACGCGCGGCACCGGGTGCCGCGCGCAGCGGATCGCGCGCTTCGAGCAAGGCGGCGAGGTCGCAGGCGAGCGCGCGTTCGCCTGCGTCGTGCGTCGAGAACAACATCGCAGCCAGACGCGGATGCGTGCCGACGCCGAGCATCTTGCGCCCGAGCGCGGTGATGCTGTTCTCCTGCGTCAGTGCGCCCAAACGTTGCAGCAAATCGCGCGCGGCGGCCAACGCGCCGGGCGGCGGCGCATCGACGAAGCGCAGCGCGTCGCTGCCCCAAGCGGCCAGTTCCAACGCCAATCCCGCCAATTCCACTTGCGCGATTTCGGGGCGTCGCTGCGGCTCCAGGCGTTGCGATTCGGGCCACAAGCGATACGCGAAACCGTCCGCGACGCGACCGGCGCGACCGGCGCGCTGATCGGCCGACGCCTGCGCGATGTTGACCACATCCAGGCGCGAGAAGCCGCTGTTGGGGTCGTAACGCGGTTCGCGCGCGAGGCCGGCGTCGATCACCACGCGCACGCCGGGCAAGGTCACGCTGGATTCGGCGACATTCGTCGCCAGCACCACGCGACGACGACCGTCGTTCGACGGTTGCAAGACGCGGGCTTGTTGTTCGACCGGGAGTTCGCCGTGGAGCGCGAGCAATTCAATGTCGTGGCGATCGCCCCCACCCCGACCCTCCCCCGCAGGCGGAGGAGGGAGATGCGCATGCGGCGACAACAACGCCTGCACTTTGCCGATCTCGCGCTGCCCGGGCAGAAACACCAAGACATCGCCGGGATGCTGCGTCAATGCGTGTTCCACCGCGCGTTTGACGTGATGTTCCATCGCTTCGTCGCGGCGCGCGGGAAGATGCGCGATCGTTACCGGATAACTGCGTCCGGCGCTGCTCAATCGCGGTGCGTCGAGAAACTGCGCCAGTCGCTCGCCGTCCAGCGTGGCCGACATCGCGACGATGCGCAGGTCTTCGCGCAACCCCGCTTGCACATCAAGCGCGAGCGCCAGGCCGAGGTCGCCGGCCAAATGGCGCTCGTGGAATTCGTCGAACAACAACGCGCCGACGCCGTCCAACATCGGGTCGTCCTGCAGCATGCGGGTGAGGATGCCCTCGGTGACCACTTCGACCCGCGTCTTCGCCGAGACTTTGTTATCGAAGCGAATCCGATACCCGACCGTTTCGCCCACCGCTTCGCCGAGTTGTTGCGCCATGAAACCCGCCGCCGCGCGCGCGGCGACGCGGCGCGGTTCCAGCATCACGATGTTGCGTCCGGCCAACCACGGCGCATCGAGCAAGGCCAGCGGGACTTGCGTGGTCTTGCCCGCGCCGGGCGGGGCTTCGAGCACGAGGCGCGGGACATCGGCGAGGGAGCGAACGATCGCGGGCAACAGTTCGGCGATCGGGAAGGCGGGAGGCGAGGGCATCGCGACAGGCTAGCAGGCGGCCGCCGCCGGATCGAAACGCCCGCAGATGCGCTTCATTCGCGATAAGGGCCGATTTCCATACCCGAATCTTCGCCTCGGTACGGAGAACGGCGTTTTTTGCGGCTTTTTACGCCTCCCCGCTAGCGGCTGTCACACGACTCGGCTAGATTGCGCCGTCCTTCGCCGTGGACGATGTGCGTCCCGGCGCTTCGATGGCCCGTCGGTGGTTTCGATCCGGGCCCGTTCCTGCGGCTGGGGGCCGCATCGGACACTTGCGGGCCGAGACGTTCGGACCCGTCGCACGGAATTCGTTCGGGACGTACGGATTCCTTCCTTTCCATTCGAGAGAGATCCCGCTTATGACGCGTCTGTTGTCCAAGGTGTCACCCCTGGCCTGCGCCCTGTTGCTGTGCTCCGGCGCCGCCCATGCGGAAGTGTTCATCAACGAATTCCACTACGACGATTCCACCTCCTCCGGCGACACCGGCGAGCGGATCGAGATCGTGGCCACCGCCGGCGAAACGCTGACCAGCTATCGCGTCTATCTGTACAACGGTTCGACCCCGACCGCCGCCGTCACCTACGACAACGACCTGGTGCCCGCGGGCAGCTTGGTCACCTGCGGCGGCCAAGTGCGCCTCGCCACACTGACCTATGCGAAGAACGGTATCCAGAACGGCCCGAACGACGGTATCGCGCTGGTGAATCCGAGCGGCCAAGTCGTCAAGTTCATCAGCTACGAAGGCCAGATCAAGGCCAGCAACGGCCCGGCCGCCGGCATGACCAGCACCAACCTGTCGGTGTCGGAAACCGGCTCGGATCCCGCCGGCCGTTCGCTGCGTCTCGCCGGCACCGGCACCGGCTCGGCCAACTTCACGTGGCAAGCGCCCGCGACCGCCAGCTTCGGCGGCTGCAACGCCGGGCAGACCTTCACCACCACGCCGCCGAACACGCCGCCTGCCGTCACCGGCACCACGCCGGTGAACGGCGCGACCGATTTCCCGGCGGCCGGTAATCTCGGCGCGACCTTCAGCGAAAGCGTCACCGCCGCGGCCGGCGCGTTCACGCTCTCCTGCGCCTCGGGCGCGAAGACGCTGACCTATCCCGGCAGCGGCACCAGCTTCTCGATCTCCACCAGCACCGCGCTGGTCGCGGGCGAAGCCTGCACGTTCACCGTCGTCGCCAACAACATCACCGATGCCGGCGGCGCCAAGCCCGCGGCGAACACGGTGGTGAACTTCAACGTCGCGTCCGGCGGCGGTGGCGGCACCGGTTACTACCAACACGTCAACACCAGCAGCCCGTCGCAATTGCGTTGCTCGCTGCACGCCACGATCAAGGGCCACACCGCGTATCCGTACAGCGGCGGCACCACCAACACCTGGACGATCCTGGAAATCGCCGACGAAGATCCGTTGAATTCCGGCAAAGTGCTCGATGTGTATCGCAACCACAGCTACATCAAAGTGACCGATCGCGCCGGCGGCGCTGCGGGCATCAAATACAACCGCGAGCACACCTGGCCGAAATCGCTGGGCTTCAGCGCGGAAACCGGCAACCTCGGCCTGCCGAACTCGCCGCACACCGACACCCATATGCTGTATCTGTCCGATGCCAACTACAACTCGGATCGCGGCAACAAGCCTTACGGCAACTGCAGCGGCTGCACCGAGCGTCCGACCGAGGTCTACAACGGCGCGGGCGGCGGCACCGGCGTGTATCCGGGCAACTCCAACTGGTTCAACGGCAGCTACTTCCAGACCTGGGGCAAGCGTAAAGGCGATATGGCGCGCGCCGTGCTGTACATGGCGATCCGCTACGAAGGCGGCACGCACCCGACCACGGGCCAGAACGAACCGGATCTGGAACTGACCGACAACCCCGCGTTGATCGTCGCCACCTCCAGCTCGCCGGCTTACATGGGCCTGCTGTCCACGCTGCTGGCGTGGCACCAAGCCGACCCGCCGGATGCCAACGAGCAAGAGCGTAACGAAGTGATCTACAGCTTCCAGGGCAACCGCAACCCGTTCATCGATCACCCGGAATGGGCCACCAGCGGATTGTTCACCTCGGCCAAACCGCCGACCTGCACGCTGAACTGATCGCTGGCTTCATCGCAGAACATCGCGATCAAAACGGCTTCAAGACGACACGAAACGCCGGCGGGAAACCGCCGGCGTTTTTTTGCGCCCCCATGCCGTAGAGCGGAGCGAAGCTCCGCTGAAAATCCCGCCCTTTCGCAGACGCGAACGTCGCACCGAAGCTCCGCCGAATCCGTCATCGCACCCATCAACGATCAACGATCCAACGGACTCAACACCGCACCCGGTCCACGATTCAACACGTGCGTGTAAATCTGCGTCGTCGCCACATCCTTGTGCCCCAGCAATTCCTGCACGGTGCGAATGTCCGAACCCGCTTCCAATAAATGCGTCGCGAAACAATGCCGCAACGTATGCGGAGTGACGGGTTTGTCGATCCCCGACATCCGCGCGGCGGCCGACACCGCGCGCTGCAACTGCTTCTCGTCGATATGGTGCCGCCGCTGCGTACCGTCGCGCGGATCGATCGAACGACGCGATGCCGGAAACAGGTATTGCCACGCCAATGTCTTGCCGGCGTTCGGATATTTGCGGGCCAGCGCATGCGGCAACCACACTTCGCCGAAGCCATCGTCGAGATCGCGCAGGTGTTTCAATCGTGCGGTATCGATTTGCAATCGCAAGGATTCGCGCAGCGACGCCGGCAACACCGTCTTGCGATCCTTTCCGCCCTTGCCGTCGCGCACGGTGATCTCGCTGCGCTCGAAATGCACGTCCTTGATGCGCAATCGCACGCACTCCATCAAGCGTAGTCCGCTGCCGTACAACAGCCCCGCCATCAACGCCTCGCGGCCGGACAGATGCCGCAACAAGGCCGCGGTCTCGCCCTTCGACAGCACCACCGGCAAACGTCGCGACCGTTTGGCGCGAACCACGCTCTCCATCCAAGGCAGCCGCACGCCGAGTACTTCGCGATACAGAAACAACAATGCCGACAGCGCCTGGTTCTGTGTGCTCGGCGCGACGTTGTCCCGTGTCGCCAGAAGAGACAAAAAACGCTCCACCGCCACCCCGTCAAGTTCGCGGGGATGACGCCGACCGTTGGCGTGGATATACCGGCGAATCCAATACAAATACGCCGCTTCCGTACGCAGACTGTAGTGCTTCACCCGCAAACGGGCGCGAACTTCGTCCAACAAACGCGGATTGCGAACCAGCGCAAAAGGCGGTCGATCGGATGCTGATACCGGGGGCTTGTCGCCGTGATAAGTCATATCGGGGGATTGATGCCGTCTATTGCGGCCATGGTGGCTCCCCGTGAACACCGACGCTATCGGAATACCCCGCTGAAATCCGTAGGATTTTTCCGATTGACAGAGGTTCGCAGCCGATGGCAATGTTCGGCTTATACCCCGCTTTGGGGTCTACTAGTAGTTAGACCTATGCCCAAGCACCCTCGCCCGGATAGTAAAAGCGAAATGATGCGTGTCAGCTTTCGAGCAAGCGTTAAATTCGAACGAATTCTGCAAGTTATTCGCGAAGCATATGAGTCATCTGGCAATAAGAATGGACTGTGCGTTCCTTACATCGTCATGTGCGCAGCAGCGCTTGAGGCGATCCTCAACGACGCACTACTCCAACATGCCAGTTCCAAATGGGGCTATGAGCAAAAGGATTACGCCAACTCCCTGATGTCTATGCCATTCCGGAGCAAGCTAGACTCTTTGGCTCCCCTTCTCACCTCACATAAGTATCGGTTTGACAAAAGTCACTGGGTCTATCAACGACTCGGCGCGCTCATCAGCGAGCGGAACAATCTAGTCCATCCAAAGCCTCAAGAGCACGACATACCAATCACTCGGGGGCCTCA
>JADZBF010000136.1 GCA_020852215.1 Lysobacter sp.
GCCAAGCAACTGTTGTTCGGTCCGGAACGGCCGTATTTTTCGTAAGCGGCGTCGGGATCGAAAGCGGCAAAGCGCAAGCGGTCGCGGTCGAAGCGGGCGCCAGTCCAAGAGCGTTGGGGAGGGGCCTGTCAACGCCGCTTACGTCGGCGGCGTTAGCACAGCAATGTTGCAGGGCGAGAACAGACTGTCGCTTACGTTCAGGTTCAGTCTGGTGCGTGGTAATCTCGCAAACCATTGATCTCCCGACGCGGCGCCCCGCGCTGACCCTCTCGCGATCCCTCGCCGACATGAGCCGACAACGCACTCTCAAGAACGTCATCCGTGCCACCGGTGTGGGTCTCCACAGCGGCGAGAAAGTCTCGATGACGTTGCGTCCCGCGCCGATCGACACCGGCATCGTGTTCCGTCGCACGGATTTGGATCCGGTCGCCGAAATTCCGGCGCGCGCCGATGCCGTGACCGAGACGATGTTGTGCACCGGTCTGTCCGCCAATGGCGGCAAGGCGATGACCGTCGAACATCTGATGTCCGCGCTCGCGGGTTTGGGCGTCGATAACCTGTATATCGATTTGTCGGCGGCCGAAGTGCCGATCATGGACGGCTCTTCCGGCCCGTTCGTGTTCCTGCTGCAGTCGGCGGGTATCGCCGAGCAATCGGCGCCGAAGCGCTTCATCCGCATTCTCGAAACGGTCGAAGTGCGCGACGGCGATAAAATCGCGCGGTTCGAGCCGTATCACGGGTTTCGCATCGGTTTTACCGTGGAATTCGACCATCCGGCGATTCCCGCCTCGCGTTCGCGCGCCGAAGTGGAGTTCTCGACCGAGAACTACATCCGCGAAGTCAGCCGCGCCCGCACCTTCGGTTTCATGCGCGATCTGGAGTTCATGCGCGAACGCAACCTCGGCCTCGGCGGTTCGATGGACAACGCGATCGTGCTCGACGAATTCCGCGTGCTCAACGACGACGGTTTGCGTTACGCCGACGAATTCGTCCGCCACAAAATTCTCGATGCGGTCGGCGACTTGTATCTCGCCGGGCATCCGATCCTCGGCGCGTACGAAGGGTTCAAGTCCGGCCACGCGCTCAACAACAAGCTCGTGCGCGCTTTGCTCGCGCAGCGTAACGCTTGGGAAGAAGTCACCTTCGAGCAGAGCCAGCCCGTGCCGGTGGTCTTCGGCGTGCCGGCGCTGGCGTAGGCGCGATCGTTCCCTGATCCGCTCGCTATCCGCTCACGCTTCGCCGGGTCGACGGCTCGTCCCGGGCTCCTAAACGCCAGCCTGCCCCGAGGGCCGAGCGACTTGGGCCAGACGACTAGGACGAAACGCCTAAATGGCCGTTTCGTGACATGGCTCAATGCAATTAACGAATTACTAACAAAAACCCGCCAGGTTCTTAACCCTTGCCCGCCGATGCCCCGGTAGCATGGCCCCGGTCCATCGGCGGCTCAGAACGGGAATCGAGCCCTCGACCGGTCGTCTGTAGGAATCGTTTCAGGAATCGTGCGCCGGTGGCGGTTCGCCATCGCCGGCCTCGAGCGCTGCCCGCAAAGCGTCTCGCGCGGCGGCGGAAAGGGGTTTCGCGGGAGTCGTACTCGCCATTGTGCCCGCCGTCGCGTCGCCAGGACGCAGCGGCGAGGGTGAGGTCGCGGTTTTGACGACGACTTCTGTGACATCCAGCCCGATGGAGCGGGCCGCGTCGAGCGCTTCGGTGGCCGCAAGCCGCATTCGGGCATGCCACACCGGGCCATCAACCAGAAATACGAGTCTGCTGTCGTCGATATTCGCAAGGCGCACGTGCGCCGCGAGCGGCATCGGCAGGATGGGACGGATTTGCCGGTCCATCGCTTCCAACCATAGCGCCCGACGCAGCAAACGCTCGCCCGGGTCGCCCGCGTCGCCATCGAGCAACGCGTCGAGAGCGACCTGCGGCGACGTAGGTCGATCGGGTGGTGAGGAAGACGGTGGTCGCGAACGAGACATCGAGACCATGACTTTACACAGCTCCGACTTCCAACGCTTCGTTCACATCGCGCAACGGCAAATGTCGGCGTTCGCGCGGCATGTGCGGGCGAACGTCCGCGACCGGGCGATCCCCGCCGCGCGACGCGCCGCCGATCGCGCCTGCACGATGATCCAGCAGCGTCCCGGCATCGCCGCGGGCGTGTTGCTCGGTTGCGGTGCGCTGCTCGGCATCGGCGGTCATAGCGTGATGCGCAGCGCCGAGCAGGAACGCCTTCAAGCCGCGGTCCACACCCAGCAAACGCGATTGGACGCGACCCGCCGCGAAGCGCAGCGCGAAGTGAATGCCTTGGCTGCGCGCCTGGGCGAGTTGCAGGCCGATGCCAATCGTCTGAACGCTCTTGGCGAGCGTTTGACCCGTATCGCCCAACTCGGCGACGGCGAGTTCGATTTCCAAAAACCCGTGGGCGTCGGCGGCGCAGGCCCCGTGCGCGATATGCCCGCCACCGATTTGCGCAGCGGCCTGGGCGCGCTCGGGGCGCAGCTCAAGCATTCCGGGCAGCAACTGACGGTGCTCGAAGCCCTGTTGTTCAACCGCGAACTCGACCGCCACGCCACGCCGTCGCGCGCGCCGATTCTCAACAGCTACATCACCTCCGGTTTCGGCGGTCGCGCCGACCCGTTCGGCGGCGGCAGCCAAAGCCACAAGGGCGTCGATTTCGAGGCCGATACCGGCGACCCGGTGCTGGCGGTGGCCGACGGTGTCGTGACCTATTCCGGCGTGCGTTCGGGCTACGGCAACGTGGTCGAGGTCGATCACGGTAACGGCTACGTCACTCGTTACGCGCACAACTCGCGCCTGCTGGTGCAGGTGGGCGATCTGGTGCGCGGCGGCCACGAAATCGCCAAGGCCGGTTCGACCGGCCGCTCGACCGGCGCCCATGTCCATTTCGAGGTCTGGGAAAACGGCGGGGTGGTCAACCCGATGCCGTTCCTCGGCGCTCAGCCCACGAAGAAGGGTTGATCCGCGGGCGACGTTCTAGCGGATTGTGGCCAAAAGCGCTTCATAGGCGTTTTGCGAGTCGAAAGCCCGGTACATGTCTGTGCTTGCTTACGACGAATCAACCGCTTACGGGCTCGCTCGTCGCTGCCGCCGTCCCTGGCGGCTTTAGCAAGCCGTTTTCGACGACCCGTTAAGGGCTTGATACCCCGGAAGGGCGTCTCCACGTACAATGTCAGACCCCAGAAAGGGCGCCCGGCGCCCTTTTTTATTGCCCCCGGACGCGCTGGACGCGCTCGGCCCACTCCTTCTTTCGCATCAGACCGCCCATGCTCAATCGCTTGTTGACCTCGCTCTTCGGCAGCCGCAACGACCGTTTGGTCAAACAACTCGGCGGCATCGTCAAGAAGATCAACGCGTTGGAACCGCAGATGAAGGCGCTGTCCGACGCCGATCTGCAGGCGAAGACCGCGGAGTTCAAACAACGCGTCGCCGACGGCGAGTCTCTCGACAAATTGCTGCCCGAGGCGTTCGCCGTATGCCGCGAAGCCTCGACCCGCGTGCTCGGTATGCGCCACTACGACGTGCAGTTGATCGGCGGCATGGTGCTGCATCTGGGCAAGATCGCCGAAATGCGCACCGGCGAAGGCAAGACCCTCGTCGCCACCTTGCCGGTCTATCTCAACGCGCTGGAAAACAAGGGCGTTCACGTCGTCACCGTGAACGATTACCTCGCCAAGCGCGACGCCGCCTGGATGGGCCGGCTCTACAGTTGGCTAGGCCTGTCGGTCGGCGTGGTGTACCCGGGCATGCCGCACGGCGATAAGCACGCCGCCTACGGTGCGGACATCACCTACGGCACCAACAACGAATTCGGCTTCGACTATTTGCGCGACAACATGGCGCTGTCGAAAGACGAACGCTTCCAGCGCGGCCTGCACTACGCCATCGTCGACGAAGTGGACTCGATCCTGATCGACGAAGCGCGCACGCCGTTGATCATCTCCGGCCCCGCCGACGAATCGCCCGAACTCTACGTGCGCGTCAACCGCATCGTGCCGCAGTTGAAGCGGCAGGAAGTCGAGGACGGCGTCGGCGATTTCTGGGTCGACGAAAAAGGCAAGCAGGTGCATCTGTCCGAAGCCGGGCAAGAGCACGCCGAAGGCCTGATGCGCAAGAGCGGCATCCTCGAAGGCGAGGAAAGCCTCTACGCCGCGCACAACATCCACGTCGTTCACCATCTCAACGCCGCGATGCGCGCGCACGCGCTGTTCCAGCGCGATGTCGATTACATCGTGCGCGACGGCGAAGTGGTGATCGTCGACGAATTCACCGGCCGCACCCTGCCGGGCCGTCGCTGGTCCGACGGCTTGCATCAAGCGGTCGAGGCGAAGGAAGGCGTGCCGGTGCAGCGCGAGAATCAAACGCTCGCCAGCATCACGTTCCAGAACTTGTTCCGCATGTACAAAAAACTGTCGGGCATGACCGGCACCGCGGACACCGAAGCCTACGAATTCCAGAACATCTACGCGCTCGAAGTGGTGGTGATCCCCACCCATCGGCCGATGGTCCGCAAGGACAATCCGGACGCCGTGTTCTTGAACAAGGTCGGCAAATACCGCGCGGTGATCGGTGAGATCAAAGACGCCAACGCCAAAGGCCAGCCGGTCTTGGTCGGCACCACGTCGATCGAAGTCTCGGAAATGCTCTCCGAGCAGCTCAACGCCGCGGGCATCCAGCACGAAGTGCTCAACGCCAAACAACACGAACGCGAAGCGCATATCGTCGCGCAGGCCGGTCGTCCCAGCGCCGTGACCATCGCCACCAACATGGCCGGTCGCGGTACTGACATCGTGCTCGGCGGTTCGCACGAAGCCGAACTGCAAGCGCTGGAAGCCGAGAACGGCGGCGAGATCGACGAGGCGACGCGCACGCGCTTGAAGAGCGAATGGCAGCAGCGCCATGATGCGGTGAAAGCCAGCGGCGGTCTGCACATCATCGGCACCGAACGCCACGAATCGCGCCGTATCGACAACCAGTTGCGCGGCCGTTCCGGTCGCCAGGGCGATCCGGGTTCGTCGCGCTTCTATCTGTCGCTCGAAGACAATCTGATGCGCATCTTCGCCGCCGACTGGGTGCAGAAGATGATGGCGCGCATGGGCTTGAAGGAAGACGACATCATCGAAAGCCCGCTGGTGACGCGACAGATCGCCGGCGCGCAGCGCAAGGTCGAAGCCCATAACTTCGATATCCGCAAAAACCTGCTCGATTTCGACGACGTCAACAACGATCAGCGCAAAGTCATCTACTCCCAGCGCGACGAGTTGCTGGAAGCTGACAGCGTGAAAGAAAACGTGGACGGCATTCGCCAGGACGTGGTCGCCGGCGTCGTCGAGCGCTTCGTGCCGCCGAATTCGATCGACGAGCAGTGGGATCTGCAGGGCCTGGAAGCGGAGTTGCAGGCCGAATTCGGTCTGCAGACCGAATTGGTGCGGATGTCGAAAGAGCGCACCGAGCTCGACGCCGAGCAGATCACCGAGCATGTGCAGGAAGAAGTCGCCAAACTGTTCGACGCCAAAGAGGCCACGATCGGCGGCGAAAACATGCGGATGCTCGAAAAGCATTTCATGCTCAATGTGCTCGACCAATGCTGGAAAGAGCATTTGGGTCGCATGGACTATCTGCGCCAAGGCATCTATCTGCGCGGTTATGCGCAGAAACAGCCGAAGCAGGAATACAAAAAGGAAGCGTTCGAACTGTTCGGCGAAATGTTGGAAAAGGTCAAGCGCGAGGTGGTGTCGCTGTTGGCTCGCGTGCGCATCCGCAGCGAAGAGGAAATCGCGCGCGCGGAGGCTGAAGAGCGCATGCGCGCCGAGGCCATCGCCCGCCAAATGCAGTTCCAACATCCGAATATGGGCGGCTACGGCGCCGACGAAGAAGCGGCGGACGTCGAATTGCAGCAAGCGTCGGATATGCCGAAAGTCGGCCGCAACGACCCGTGCCCGTGCGGCTCCGGCAAGAAATTCAAGCATTGCCACGGCCAGCTCGGCTGATTCGCGCCGTAGCGTGAATGTGCCGATCCGAAGAGCCCGCTCGCGCGGGCTCTTCTTTTTTGCGCGCTAAGATCGAGCCGCGACGCGGGCGAGGCGCTTGATCGCGGGACGGCGGGGCGGTAAAACGATCCGGTACGAATTCGGTTCGAACGAAAACGCGATGGGCGGACGGAAGCCACAATCCGAAGACGAGCGCGAGCGACGGCGCGACGAAAAAAGCATTCACGTCGTCGCCGGCGTGATCGTCGATGCGCGCGGCCGCATCCTGCTCGCACGCCGCACCGAAGGTCGCGATCTGGCGGGTTTGTGGGAATTTCCCGGCGGCACGGTCGATCCGGGCGAGACGCCTGAACAAGCGCTCGTGCGCGAACTTCGCGAAGAGCTGGGCATCGACGCGGAGGTCGGTGAGCCGGTGATCGTCGTGCCGCAACGCTATCCGCATAAACGCCTGCGGCTGGACGTGCGCCGCATCGCGCGTTGGCGCGGCAGCGTGAAAGGTCTCGACGGGCAAGCGTTGGCATGGGTGCCGCCGCACAAGCTGTCGAGCTACGCGATGCCGGACGCCGATCGCCCGGTCGTCGCCGCGTTGCGCGATCCCGACCGTTATCTCGTCACGCCGGAACCCGGCGACGACGATGCCGCGTGGTTATCGTCGTTGCGCGCATCGCTCGATCGCGGCGTGCGTCGCGTGCAATTGCGCGCGCGCACGCTCGAATCGAACGCGCGCGACATCCAGCGCTGGCGTAGCTTGGTCGAACGCGCGGTCGAAGCGTGTCGCGCTTACGATGGCACGGATGTGTTGATCAACGGCGACATCGCGCTCGCGAACGAACTCGGTATCGGCGTGCATCTTCGTTCGACGCAATCGATGGCGTTGACGACAAGGCCGCTACCCCTATCGCGAATTGTGATCGCGTCCTGTCATTCGCCCGAAGAACTGCAGCATGCGCAATCGCTCGCATGCGACGCCGTCGTGCTCGGCCCCGTTTTCGAAACCGCATCGCATCCGGGAATGCAGGGAATCGGTTGGAATGCTTTCGCCGCGATGCGCGAATTCGCCGCAATTCCAATTTACGCCATCGGCGGCCTCAGCGAAATTCACATTCCTGAATCGCGCGAACATGGTGCGCAGGGCGTGGCGGGGATTCGTGGGTTGTGGAGTAAGGAAACGCACGACTGAGAAGATATTGCCGACGCCTCAACGTTGCATTACTCTCGACGCCGTAGTTACCCAGGCTCAATCGATGAGATTGAATTTGGCTAATGTGAAATGAAGGCCGTCGCAAGGAGCGCTGCATGTCCAGCCCGCTTTGGCGTAAATTTCGAACGAAATTCGGAGCGAGCGAGTTTCGGAATTCTGTCGGGCTCCGTGACTCGACTCGCCCATCATGGTCTCGAACCAGCCCGCGTTCGCATCATTTCGCTTCGGTAGCGTATTCCTCGTCGAACGAGCGAATTCGGCGCCCAATCGAACTCTTTTTCATAGAACCTCTCTTCGCGACTTCCATGACGAATCTCTTCATGAGGCACCGTATGCGTACGATTTCGGTACTCTTTTTTGTCTTCGCTTTGTTTGCGCTGTCGGAAGTCGCGCAGGCGGCGCCGATGTTCACTTGGAATGGCCAAAACTTCAATAGTCGAGCGCAAGCCGAAGCCGCGATGAGGCAGGCGAACGCGGGCAGCGGCGGCGACGATCTTTATCTCTGCGGCGATATCGACACGACGACGCTTCCGGGTTCGACGATCTACAACTACTGTGTCGATACAAAGGCGCCCGCTGGGCCTATTCGAGGCGGTTTTTGGGCCGGCTGGTACTACGGAAGCAGTACATTCGGATGCGCGCCGACCGCTGCGCCTGCGAACCCCGGCTTATTGTCGGGATCATATCCACCCTGCCATACCGGGACGGAGCAGGAGTTGTACTCCAAGTTCAAGACTTGGTACTACCAAGCTTACGGCGGCCAATGCGATCTGGAAGACCCGACGATCATCGGGGGCTACTCGCTCCCGGGAAATTGGTCCGGCACGCAGCCCGACAACGAAACGTTCAAATACGAGAACAACGCTCCGAGTGGGCGAAGAGGCTTCAGAATTCGTTGGAAAGTGCGGATCAACAGCAATCAGTGCGATACGGCTTATTCGGAGAACGAGGCCTACATAGGCCGAGAATTCGCCTATAAGTGCCCCAATGGCTATCAAGTCAGGCATCCGCCGGAAGTCTCCTGGCCGAAGATTTGCAAAGCATTTCCGAGCAACACGCAAATCTACGAAAGTAATCCTGGGCAAACGCCGAGCGATCCGCCGTCCGTCAATTCTTGTCCGGCTACAGGCGCTCCGTGCGTACCTGCGACCGGCGAAAAACTGCTGTTCGAAAAAGATTTCGACTGGAGCGGGTATACCTTCGGCCGAACCTATCGGTCGATGCGATCGGTCGACAACCGCATCCATCTAAGCCAGCGTTGGCTGCACGATTGGGCTGCGCGCCTGACTATTCCTTCCTCGACTGCTGTCAGGCGCTACGACTCGCGTGGCGATCTCGAGCAATACAATCAGGTATCCGGTTCGACCACGCACTACAAACCCGTCAGAAGCTCGGGTCGTTACCTCGAAAAGCAACCGGACAACAGTTGGGTGCTCGTTGACCAGGATGGTCCCGATGAGCTCTACAGCGCCACCGGGCAGTTGATGAGCATCCGCGACGATGCCAATCCTGCGCGTTCGTTGACGTTCACCTACGACACGGCAGGCCGCCTCGCGACGGCCACCTCCGGTACAGGGCGCGCGTTGCTGTTCGCATACAAGGATGGTTACTACACGGATCCGTCCAATGCGCTCGGCTGGAATCCGGACCGCTTGATTCGCATTGACAACGATGCGGGCCAGGCACTCGCGACCTACGGCTATAGCAGCGCCGGTCTGCTGTCGTCCGTTCAACACTTGGATGGCAC
>JADZBF010000137.1 GCA_020852215.1 Lysobacter sp.
GCGCCGGTTTCGTTCGCGACCGCGACGATGCTGCCCAGGTGGTCGGCGAACGTGTAGCGGTTCGCGGCGATGCCGTTCACCACGTTCTGCACCAATACGCCGCCGATGTAGCGTTTGTACGTCGTGGTGCCGTTCTCGCTCACGATCTCCAGGTTACCGACGTAGAGCGTTCGGCGCGTACCGGTGATGCCGGTGCCGGTGTCTTCGCGTTTATAGCGGTTTCCGGCCGGGTCGTACCAGAAGCGCGCCATGCGGTTCGGCGCCGCTGCCGGGCCTTTGAAAATTTCGTATGCCTTGTCGTCCGCCGTGTAGCGGATCGTACGGTCGAGGCTGTCGCTGGTGCTGCTGTCGGCGAAGGTTTGATTGCCGTGGCTGTCGTAGATGTAGTCGCTATAACTGTTGGACTGCCGCACCTGATGCGGGCTCAGCGTCTGGCTCGTATTGACGATCGTCCCGTCCGCGCCGTTCAACCCGCAGCCGGCACGGCCGTTGTAGTTCATCCACGTCGCGTCGGAGCCGCGCATCAACCGCGCGCAGATGTTACCCAGCTTGTCGTAGGTGACCCAGTCGGTCACCGTGCCGGCACCGTATCCGTACGTCGTCGTACCGATGCGATTGACACGCGAGATGTTGAACCGATCCGCCGAGTCGTACCAGAAGTCTTCGCCGTAGTCTTTGCGATCGCGCCAGTTCAAATTACCGACGTTGTCCCACACGTAGCGGTCGCGCATCAACTGACAGCTCACATTGTCCGCACCGACGCAGATTTCGCTCGCGCGCCCGGTCAGGGGATCGTACGCGCGCCAGGTCTGCATGGCGTTGACGCCGCCGCGTTTGTCCTTGGCGACGTTGCCGAACATGTCGGTTTCCTGGGTTTCCAGGTACGTCGTCGCCACGCCGCTGGCGCAGGTGACGCTCGCGTCGCTCGCGCTCGATTCGCACAACCTCACGGCATGGCCGCGCGTGCTGTACTCGGTCTTCAACCATTTGCCGCTGGGGTCTTGGCTGCGTTGCGCGCGCCCCAGGTTGTCGTAGATCACCGCGCCGGCGTAGCTCACCCCGTCGATTGACGTCGCGCTCGCCGTCGCGCGGCCCATGGTGTCGTACGTGTTGCAGCGCGACCAGTTCTGCACCTTGTCGCTCTGGCCTTGCCAACCCGCGTAGGCGAAGCCGTCCGCTACCGTGCAATTCTCCTGGCCGACGCCGTTGACGGCCGTATCGAAATGGCTGGTCGAAGAGTGCTCCCATGCCGACGTCGTCGGCGTCGGGTTGAACCAGACCCCGCGCCATTGCACACGGCCACGGAAGTCGTAACGTTGCTGATGGCCGCCGTAAATCCCGTCGTGTTCGACCAGCAACTCGCCCAACGCGTTGTAGCCTAAATGGCGAACGCCCGCGTCCGGATCGTTCATATAGGTTTTGCGGGCCAGCGCGTCGTAACCCATCGAACTGGTGATCGCGCCGCGGCCCGCGTCGCGGCTGACCGCGCCGAGATTACCTGCGGCGTCGTAGGCGTAGAACGTGCTCAAGCCCACCGCATCCGTCGCCTGCGCCAGTTCGCCCAGCGCGTTTTTCACTTCGACCGTGATGTTGTTGCGCGCATTCGTCTTGGTGACGGTCAAGCCGCTGTAAGCGACGGTGCTGACGGCATTGTTCGCCTCCGTGACTTTGACCGGGCGACCCAGTAGATCGAACTCCGTTTTCACCCATTTGCGCGCGGCATCCGTGCAAACCGCCGCCACATCCGGCTCGCCCGATGCTGTCGTACCCGGCACGAAGAACGGCATCGACACGCGGTGCGCGCGGCCCACCGCGTCGTACTCGGTGCACACACCGGTCGCATCTTTACCGCTCACGCCCGCATTGAACGTCTGCGCCACCTTCAGCACTTCGCGGCCCAGCACGTCGTAATACACCCAGCCTGTCGGCGACGCCGTGGTAACGATCTTGCTGCGGAAACGCGCGCGCGCCGGGCAAGTGACGGCGCCGTTGCCGGTATTGCACCAGCGGAACGTGGTCAACGTGCTCGCACCCACAGTGCCCGACGCATTGGGAATCGTGTTGGTCTGGTCGGTTTGTTGCCATGCGTAATAGGCGCGCCCCAGCGTGCCGTAACGCGCCACGCTACGCACGTTATTGAGATTGACCGATTCGGTCACGTTACCGTAGACGTCGCGCGCCAACACCTCGCTCGTGACCACTTCGACCGGCTGCGTGTTGATGTCGGTCGCCGTGCCGGGTCGGAACAACTCGACCGTCTGCGTCGGGTAACGGCCGCGCGCATCGTAGACTTGGCGTCCGTAGCGATGGATGCGCTCCCAGTCCCACATGCTGTACTGGATGTTGGTCGAGCGGCAATCGGTCACCTGCTTGGTACAGACCGCGCTGAATATCCGATTGCCGTAATCATCGAGCGTGTGGACCTTGCGCATATCCTGGAACACATCGCCGTTGGGCTGAATGCGCTCTTCAGTCAACAAGCCGGTGACCGAGCCGGTCATCTGGTAGGCGAACGAGGTCGAACGGACCACATCGGGCATGCCGGGACGTTTGTGAGTCACGGTACTCGTCGTCAGGCGCCCAAGACGCCAGCGCACCGCATCGTCGCTATAGGTGTTGCTTGTGAGCACCGTGGACATCGGGGTCGTCGACGTGCCGGCATAGGTATCGACCGAACTGCTGGCGACATTGCCGAACGAGCCGTAATTGAATGCTGTCGTCACTCGACTTGTTTGAGCCGTGGTGATCGGATCAGCCGCCACTTCCTCGCTCCCGATCGTCAGCGGCAATGCCGGACCGATCGATGTCTGGCCGAACGTCGCAAATGCCGTGCCCTGATCCAGTACCGCTGTCCATAGCTGAGTGCTGAAGGAAAAGCCAGTACCACTCAAGCTGGTGCCCGCCTGTCCGCGCGGCGAAAAACAAGTCTCGGTGGGTGTCGCCGTCAAACACGCAGGCGCCACGAATACAAGATTGACGTTCGCGAACTTCGAGGTCTGCGTAGGCACGCCGACGAACGGGAAATTCTGCGCGTACTGGGTGTTGGTGACGACGTAACCGCCGGTTTGATTCGGATCGATCGTCGCGATCTCGCGGACCCCGAGTAGCCCGCGCCCGCCACCCTGCAGCTTGGCGCCGTTGTACCGATAGTGCAAGGTGGATTTCGTCGCGGTATCGCCGTTCTGCGGTGAACTGCTGGAGACCTGTTGTACCGCATACAACGGCCCCAGCACATCCTGCACCGGCGCACCTCTGCCCCAGTTCGCGGTGTTGCGCGTCCCGGTATCCGGTCGATAGAAATCCTTGAGCGTCAACGGCGAATACGTGATTACCGTTTCGGCGCCGAAGCCGTTGGTGAACTTGGTGATGACATCGCGCGGGACGTAACGCGTATTCGCGCGCGAGACGAACAAATCGGGGCTATTCGCTAGCTTCAACGACATGAAATCGAGATTGCCGTCGCCGTCGAAGTCGCCGAACATCGGCGCCTTGAGATTACTATCGCATGCGAAGCCTTCGCACACGAGCGCATTGCCGTTGCTGCCAGCGACGCCCGGGATCCAAGTCCCTGGCCCGAAACCGCCGGCCGGCAGCGCATAGCGCACGTTGTAGGCTTTGTAGGTGCCCGGATTGATCACATAGAGCACGTCCGCGCGGCCGTCGCCGTTGATGTCGAGGAAGCGGGTCAGCTCTTTGAAATCGACGATGCCAAGATTCGTGGGCGCCGATAATCCTGCGCCGGTGTTGATGCGGTAAGACCAATCGCTTCCGCTGCTCGCCCGGTAGAACACATCGGTCAGGCCGTCGCCATTGGCATCGGCGTAATTGACCGAATTCAACCCGGCGGTACCGGCAGTTCCGAGCGTGGGGGAGAGCGAGAGCGTGACGGATGTCGGCGCGATCGATTTCACCGTCATCGCATGCGTAGTGACGACGATATCGATACCGGCGCCGGTGCAGGATTGGGTACTTGCGATACCGCCGGACACGAACTCTTCACCGATCTCGTAAGGCTGCGCCGGGGTGATGGCTTGCTGCTGGCAATTTGGGCCGGTGCAGTCACATGTGTTCTCCCAGGACACGATATCGCGCACGTTCATCAACAGATCGGAAGCGGCATCGCCGTTGAAATCGGCCAACTGCACGAAACCGCCTTTGTTCGAGGGTAAAAGCGCGCGACCGCAGTCATAAGCCGGATCGCTGCAGCGCGGGTCGGCCGCGGGCGGCAGAGACGACAGCGGAACATCCAGCACGATCGAACGCTCAGCGCCCCACACATAAGTGCCGCCGCTGCGCTCCATGATGCGCGCCACCGGGTTGTCGCCAGCGTTGGCATAGACCACATCGGTCAAACCATCGCCGTTGAGATCGGCCAACTGCGGCTGTTGATTCGCCACGTCGCTGGACGGAACAGCGGGCGTCAGTGCGGCGATTTGATTCTGTGTGTCGTCGAAGACCTTTGCTGTGCCTCGACCTGTTGATAGGAATAAGCGCCAGCCCGGTCCGAGCGGGCTTGAAATGAATAGATCGTCGCGACCATCGCCGTTGTAATCGACGAGTTGCCAGCCGCCGTCGCCGCGCTGATCGATGCCGACGCTACCGTTGGGAGTGGTGCATTGGCTCGGCCCCATCTCGTACGCCGGGCGTCCCATGCTGTCGATGATCGAGAACGCCGTCAGGATGAATTCGGACGAACATACAGCGCTGCCGTTGCCTTCTTTGATGAACACCAAGTCTTGGCGCCCATCGCCGTCGATATCGCCTTGCTTGAAGCCGCGCCATTGCGTGATGTCGCCGAAGACGAGGTTGCTCGGATACTCCTTGGTCGCGAATTCGTACGTGCCTGGACTCCATGCGAAGGTCGTCGGCGCCGCGCAGACCGCCAAAGTGCTATCGCGACATTCCTGCACCTGCGTCAAGGTGTCCTGCCCACTGCCGGCGCTGCTGGCGACGTAGCTCAGCGCGTAGTAACGCACCTGCGCACCTTCGGCCTCCGACTGGATCGCGGTCAATCGATGCGCTTGCCTCACCGCCCCGCCGTTGATGTACCCAAGACTGCGCTGTTCCGTCGCGCGAAGCGCGTACACGAACGTGATTTGCGCGAACGGAATCTGAGCCGGCGTCGCCTGCCCTGGCAACTGCGTA
>JADZBF010000138.1 GCA_020852215.1 Lysobacter sp.
CGAACATCGCAATGCCGTCCATTTGATCCGCAATCATCTGCGTCTGTGCGGTCTGCACGCGGACGACCGGGTGATGCACTACGCCACCTTCGGTTTCGATACGTCGGTCGAGGAAATCTTCCCCACGCTGTGGGCCGGCGCGACGGTCGTGGTGCGGCCGTCGCGTCTGGTCGCACCGGATGCGGCGTTCCATCGCTTCCTGCAGGAAGCCGCGATCACCGTCGCCGATCTGCCGACGGCGTTCTGGCATCGTTGGGTGCAGGTATTGGCCCGCGAAAGCGAAGCGGATGGGGTGCGACGCTGGCCCGCGCTGCGGCTGGTGATCGTCGGCGGCGAAAAGGCCGAATCGGCGCAGCTCGCGCAATGGCGGCGTCTGCCGGCGATGCGCGATACCGTCTGGCTCAACACCTATGGCCCCACCGAAACCACGGTGTACGCCACCGCGCATCGCGTGCGCTGCGCCGATGCACCGCGCGCCGAAGACGGCAGCATCGGCCGGCCGATCCCCGGCGCCCGTGTCCGCATCGTCGATCCCTTCGGTCGGCGCGCGCCGATCGGTGCGATCGGCGAACTGTGGATCGGCGGCGACGGCGTCGCGCGCGAGTATCTGGGCCGGCCTGCGCTCACCGCGGAACGTTTCGTCGTCGTCGACGGGCAGCGCTGGTATCGCAGCGGCGATCTCGCGCGCTGGCGTACCAGCGGACATCTCGAATATCTCGGCCGCAACGACGCGCAGGTCAAGCTGCGCGGCTATCGCATCGAACCCGGCGAGATCGAGGCTGCGCTGCTGGCGTGCGCCGCGTTGCGCGAGGCGGTCGTCGTCGTGCGCCACGACGGCGCGCACGACAATGACCTGCGCGACGGCGGCCATGCGAAGCTGGTGGCCTACATCGTGCCCATCAGCGGCACAGACCCGGCGGAACTCGATCTGCGAACGCTGCGCGCGGCGCTGGCCGAACGCCTGCCCGAGTACATGCTGCCGTCGGCGTTCGTCGTGCTCTCCGCGTTGCCACTCACGCCCAGCGGCAAGGTCGATCGCGCGGCGCTGCCCGCGCCGGTGTCCGCCGCGGCGCAGACCGATTACGTCGCGCCGCTGCCGGGGATCGAAACGGTGATGGCGGAAATCTGGGCCGCTCTGCTCGATTTGCCGCGGGTCGGCCGCAACGATCATTTCTTCGAGCTGGGCGGCCATTCGTTGATGATCGTCGGCATGATCGAACGCTTGCGCGCGCACGGCATCGCGCTGGATGTGCAGAGTGTGTTCGAGGCGCCGCGTCTGGGCGAACTCGCCGCGCGCGCCCTGGTCGCCGGTACCGAGGATGCGTCGGCGGCGATCCCGCCCAATCCGCTCGACGCGCGTCCGGAACGCATCGTGCCCGCGCTGCTGCCGCTTGCGGACCTGGATCAGATGGACATCGATGCCGTCGTGGCCGCGGTGCCGGGCGGTGCGGCGAATATCCAGGACGTGTATCCGCTGGGCACGCTGCAAACGGGCATTCTCTTCCACCATCTGATCCACGCCGATGGCGATCCTTATCTGCTGCGCTATGTGGCGCGGGTCGATTGCGAGGATCGGATGCAGCAACTGCTCGATGGCCTGCAACAGGTGATCGACCGTCACGATGCACTGCGCACGGCCGTGCACTGGGAGTCGTTGCTGGCGCCGGTGCAGGTGGTGCAGCGCCACGCGCCGTTGATCGTGCAGTATCTGACGCTGTCCAAAGACGAAGACGCGGTGACGCAGGTGTTCCGGCTCACCGATCCGCGGGTGTCGAAGAAGGATCTGCGCGCTGCGCCGCTGTTGGAGGCTCGTCGCGCCAGCGATCCGCAGGGCGGCTGGTTATTGGCGATTCTGGTGCACCACATGGTCAGCGACCACGTGACCCAGAACCTGATCCTCGGCGAAATCGACCTGTTGCTGCGGGGGCGCGCGGACCTGCTGCCTCCGCCGGTGCCCTACCGACATTTCATCGCCGCGCAGCGGCAAGTCTCGGCGGACGAGCAGCGACGCTACTTCGAGGAGCGCTTCGGCGATCTCGAGATACCGACGCTGGCATTCGACGTGCCCGAAGTGCGCGGCACCGGCCAGACCGTCGTCGCGGTGCACGAGCCGGTGGATCCGGCGCTGGCGCGACGGATCCGGGCAAGCGCGCAGCGGCTGGGGGTGACGCCCGCGCTGTTGTTCCACGTCGCCTGGGCGCACTGCCTGACGACGCTGGTCGGCCGCGAAGACGTCGTCTTCGGTACGGTGCTGTCCGGACGTTTGCAGGGTGTCGAGGGCTCGGGGCGCGCGATGGGCGTGTTCATCAACACGCTGCCCGTGCGCTTCCGGCTGGCCGGTCTGAGTCTGCGCGAGGCCATCGATCTGGCGTTTCGCGAACTCAGCGCGATTCTGCGTCACGAACAGGCACCGCTCGCGCTGGCGCAACGGTGCAGCGGTGTGCCCGCGCGCATGCCCTTGTTCAACACGCTGTTCAATTACCGGCATAGCCCGATCGGGAGCGACGAGACCATCGCGCAAGCGCGCGAGACCTGGCGCGGCATCGATCTGATCCTCGGCGAAGAACGCACGAACTACCCGGTCGCGGTCTCGGTCGACGACCAGGGCGCAGGCCATGGATTCGTCGTCAGCGTGCAGTGCGTGGCCGGGATCGATCCGGACGCCGTGCGTTCGATGACGGTCGCCGCGATGACAGGCATCATCGACGCCCTCGAACACGACCCCGAGCGGCCCCTGGCGTCCATCGCCGGGAGACGGAATGTGGCCGCGACCCCGGAACAGGACACCCTTTACGCATGACCGCGATCGTTCCGACCCTGGTACTGCTGCACGCGGGAATCGCTCCGCCGTTGGATCTCGGCGCCGATGGCGTCGCGGTGAACACGTTGCGTGTGGATGATCTCGATCCGGTGCTGTCCACGCTGCCCGGCATGGCCCGCGATGCGATCTCGCGTCTGCCGGTCGATGCGCGCGGCGCGGGTTATGCGCTGATCGGGCTTGGGACTCGCGCATCGGTATTCGCGCAGGCGTTGGCGTTGGAACTGCTCGGCCGCGATCGGCGGGTGGCCTGTGTCGCCGCCGTGCCCGATGCAGCGCTGCCCGTCGATACACGCGCGGCGGTCGACGATGATCGACTCGCCGCCGCCTGCGCCGTCTGGACGCCGCCGGAGCCGACGATGCTGGCGGTGCGGCAGTGTCCCGTCGCGACCCCGGACGTGGCGGGTTGGATCGCCCGCACCGCGAGCGACTCGCCGATGTCGCCGCCGCCGCCCGCGGTGATGGCGCTGCCTCTGAAAATCGGCGGGCCGCTGCGCGCACCGATCGTTTGCATTCCCGGCGCCGGCGCCAGCGTGGTCGGTCTGCTCGATCTTGCCCAGGCCGCGCATCCGCAGGCCACGGTCTACGGCATGCAGCCGCGCGGCATCGACGGCGTCGCCCCGCCGTGTACCTCTGTCGAAACGGTGGCCGAGGTCATCGTCGCGCAGATCGCCAAGCTCATTCCGCAGGGGCCGTTGCGCCTGGTGGGGCATTCGTTCGGCGGCTGGATCGCTTTCGAAACCGCGCTGCGTCTGCGTGCGGCCGGACGCACTATCGTCAGTCTCGATCTGCTCGATTCGCGCACGCCCGGTACCGATCACGACCTGTGCGAATCCGACGAGCTCGCGGTGTTGCTGCACTGGGTCGCGTTGACCGAACTGTCGGCCGAGCGTCCGTTGGGCATCGGTGCGGGAATGCTGGGCCCGTTGCCGGCATCGGCGCGGGTGCGTCTGGTTCACCAGCGCATGAGCGAAGCGGGGCTGTTGCCGTCGCGATCCGATCCGGCGTCGATTCTTGGTGCGTTGCGCATGTTCGCAGCCTGCATGCGGACGCGCTATGTGCCCGCCGGCCGCTACGACGGCCCGTTGCGCGTGGTGCATTTGCGCGACCCGTCGCTGGATGCCGAAGGCAACGACCGCGAGGCGCTGGAGATGCAGGTCGGCTGGTCGCGGCATGCGCTCCGCGTCCAGTTGTTGTGCGCGGAAGGCAATCACATGACCGGCATCCGCGGCGAACACGCGCGGGCACTGGCGGAGCGGCTGGGCCTCAGCGCGTAGCGGCAGGGGTGGGAGCGGGGGCCGCTGCGACGGAGGTGTCCGCGCCGGGCGCCGACGCGTCGCTGAAGACCAGCGAGAAGAACATGACCTCGATGCCGTTGTGCAGCTTGAACAGCACGCGATGGCGGCCGGCGCGCAGGCGGAGCTTGACCTTGCCTTCGCTGAGATTGCGTTCGGCGATCTCCTGGGTCATGGCCCGCGCGTCGTTGAAGAACCATGGTTTGTTGCCGGTTCCGCCGTCCCAGACGAGGCGTTCGTCCACCCACACCCGCGCATCGTCGTCGGCCCCGATCCACGCCCACACGTCCAGGTCGCGGTCCAGCATCAGCTCGGTGTAGCCGTAG
>JADZBF010000139.1 GCA_020852215.1 Lysobacter sp.
AGCCGTAGCGGATGATGACGCGATAGAAATCGTTGCCGATCGATTCGATCTTGAGCTGCTTGTCCTTTTGCACATACGGCACGTTCAGCGTTTCCACCGTCAGAAACACATTGCGTTCGTGCAGCACTTTGTTGTGCTTGAGGTTGTGCATCAACGCATGCGGCACCACGGCTTTGTCGGCGGTGAGGAACACCGCGGTGCCCGGCACGCGTACCGGCGGCGCCAGCATCAAGCCGGGCAGGAAGGTGTCGAGCTGGATGCCTTCCTTGCGGATTTCCGCCTGCAGCAGTTTGCGGCCGCGACGCCAGGTACGCATCATCGTGAACGCGCCGATGCCGATGAACAGCGGCACCCAGGCGCCGATGCCCGAAGTGAGTTTCGCGCCGTTGGCGAACAGGAACGCGCAATCGATCACGAAGAACAAACCGCACAGCGGCAGCACCCAGCGGCGCGAATCCGGCCAGCGCGTGTAGGCGACGATCGCCAGCAACAAGGTATCGATCAGCATCGTGCCGGTGACGGATAAACCGTAAGCGGTCGCCAAGGCGCTGGAACTGCCGAAGCCGATCGTCAGCATCACCACCGCGACGAACAGCATCCAGTTGATCGACGGCACGTAAATTTGGCCGATCGTGTCTTTCGAGGTGTATTTGATCGCCAAACGCGGCACGTAACCGAGCTGGATCGCCTGGCGCGCGACCGAGAACGCGCCGGTAATCACCGCCTGCGAGGCCACGGCGGCGGCGATGGTCGCCAACACCAGCATCGGAATCTGCGCCCACTGCGGAATCGACATGTAGAACGGATTGACGACCGCCCCCGGGTTCTGCCGCAGCAGCGCGCCCTGGCCGTAGTAATTGAGCACCAACGCCGGCAGCACGAAACCGAACCAACCCCAGCGGATCGGCGCTTTACCGAAATGGCCGAGATCGGCGTACAGCGCTTCGCCGCCGGTGACGGTGAGCACCACCGCGCCGAGAATCAAGACCGCATGCCAGTTGTGGGTCGCGAAGAAATGCCACGCCCAATACGGATTCATCGCCTTGAGCACGATCGGATTCTGGAGGATGTTGTAAACGCCCAAAGCCGCGATCACCACGAACCACGTGATCATGATCGGTCCGAACGCCTTGCCGACCTTCGCCGTGCCGAAGCGCTGGAACGCGAACAATCCGGTGAGGATGACGAGGCTGATCGGCAGCACCCAATGCTTGAACACCGGCGAGATCACCTCGAGGCCTTCCACCGCGCCGAGCACGGTGATCGGCGGCGTGATCATGCCGTCGCCGAAAAACAACGCCGCGCCGAAGATGCCGAGAATGCCGACCGTGTAGCTCAGCCGCGAGCCTTTTTGCAGGCTGCGTTGCGCCAGCGCGGTCAACGCCATGATGCCGCCCTCGCCTTCGTTGTCGGCGCGCATGATGACGATCACGTATTTCAGCGTCACCACCAGCAACAACGACCAGAAACCCAGCGACAACAGGCCTTTGACCGTCGCCGCATCGGGCGTCAAACCGAAATGCGGATGGAACATTTCCTTGATGGTGTACAGCGGGCTGGTACCGATGTCGCCGAAGACGACACCGACAGCGCCTGCGACCAAGGCGACCATACCCGCACGACCGTGCCCGCCGCCGTGCGCTTGGACGTCGGTGGAGGGCGTGGAAGAGGAGTGACTCATAGAGAACGGACCTGATGGCGGTGGCGGCGACGTTTCGGCGGCGCGATGTCGGTTACGGCGCACTCAGCGGAGTGCGGACTGTAGCGCTTTGCGGATGATGGCGGCGGCTTCGTCGCCGCTGGCGGTGGCGTCGCGGGCCATTTTCGCGGCTTCGGCGGGTTTGTAGCCCAGTTGTTGCAGGGCGATCGTCGCTTCGGAGGTGGCATCGGCGCCGATCTGCAGCGTCCCGCCGCCCGTCCCCGCGAAATCGGCGGCGCGGTCGCGCAATTCCACCACGATCCGCTCGGCGGTTTTCTTGCCGATGCCCGGGATGCGCGTCAGCGCGGTGACATCGCCGACCTGAACCAAACGCGCGAATTCCTCGACACTGGCGCCGGACAGAACCGCGAGCGCGATTTTCGCGCCGATGCCGCTGACTTTCTGCACGTCGCGGAACAAACGGCGTTCGTTATCGCGCAGAAAGCCGTACAGCGAGACGCTGTCTTCCTTCTGCGCGTAATGCGTGAACAGCGTCACTTCGCGGCCGAGCTCCGGCAAGTCGTAGAACGTGCTCATCGGCGCTTCCAACTCGTAGCCGACGCCGTGCACATCCACGACCAACCACGGCGGCTGTTTATGGATCAGAGTGCCTTTGAGACGACCGATCATCGGGGGGCTCCGCAACGGGAATGGGGAATCGGGAATCGGGAATCGGAAGAGCGAACAGCAGATTCATCGCTGCGCTCGGGACGACAGCCGCTTTTGCTTCGACGATTCCCCATTCCCGATTCCCCATTCCCGGCCTTTCGATTCCCGGCGTTCATCCTTTCCTCCACGCTTGCCGCGCGGTGACGCCCAGGCGCTTCGCGGTGGCGCGCACATGGGCGTGGGTGATGGCGACGGCCAGCGCATCGGCGGCATCGGCCTGCAATTTGCCTTTGATGTTCAGCATCAAACCGACCATGTGCTGGATCTGCGCCTTGTCCGCGCCGCCGGTGCCGACCACCGCGAGTTTGATCTCTTTCGCCGCGTATTCGTGAACCGGGAGGTCGCGCATCACCGCCGCGCACAGCGCCGCGCCGCGCGCGTGCCCGAGCTTGAGCGCGGAGTCGGCGTTGCGCGCCATGAAGATTTTTTCGACCGCGACTTCGGCCGGCGCGTACAGATCGATCGCTTCGCCCAAGGCGCGCAGCAAACGCTTCAAACGCAGCGGAAACTGCTCGCGCAGCGCGTCGGCGCTCAGTTCGTCGTCGGCTTTCAATAAATCGATCGGGCCATGGAAGACATGCGTCATCTTGCCCGCCGCATCGACATCGACGATGCCCACGCCGGTGCGCTGCGAACCCGGATCGATACCGAGAATGCGCACAACGCCGCTGACGACGACGGGAATCGGAAATCGGGAATCGGGAATCGTCAAAGCGTGGCTCAGCAGCCGGG
>JADZBF010000140.1 GCA_020852215.1 Lysobacter sp.
TGCACTACGGCGGCTTCCATCTCGCGTATCTCGTCTTCCTGGCGTCCCAACATCGCGTGGACGGCTGGCGAGACTTATCGATTCTGCTCGCGTGCGGCGTGTCGTTCGTGTATTCGCAGCGCGCGACCTACGCGGCGCAGCACGCCTCGGACCTGCGCGGGAAACCCAACCTAGGCGCGTTGATGTTCACGCCCTATCTGCGCGTCGTGCCGATGCATCTGGCGATCATGTTCGGCGGCGGCATCGAAGCCGGGCCGGCGCTGATGATCGTGTTCACCGCGTTGAAAACGGCGTCGGACATCGGCTTGGATGCGATCGACCGCCGAATGGCGGCGAAGAGCGCCGACAAAAAGGCGTCGCTGCCGCGCGTGGTGGAGTAGCGCGCGAAACCGCGATCGAATGCGCAAGCCCGATCGCGAACGATTTGCGCAGATTGATGAGCGCAGATTGCGCCAGCTCAGATGGATGGGCTGAGATTGATGGGCTGAGATTGATGGGCTGAGATTGATGGGCTCAGACCGATCGGCGCGAAGCGCTCAGCGCGGATTGATCGCGAACAACGCCACGCGGCCGGCCTGCTTTCTCGCCCAAACGACGCCATCGCCGATCATCGCGCCCTCGTCGCGGCAAAACACGACCGCCGGATCGGCATCGAGAATCGCTTGGCGCGTCGCACCGGGGAACACCTTCGCGTACTGTTTCCGCAACGCCGCCGCGTTCGCGATCTTCAGCGGTTTCTTGCCGCTGCGGTTCACGCGCAGCGGGAATTCCACCAGCGACGCGAGCCATCCGGGGTCGTTCGCTTCGACCGCCTGGGTCAGCGCGCCGAAGTACGCGTGGAAATCGTCGTAGCTGCCGGTTTCGGCGCTGCAGGTCGACTCGGACACCAGCATGCCGGATGCGTTTTCGACCGAGACCATGTCGATCGCGCCCTGCTCGCGCACGCTGCCGTCATCGCCATGCACAGCCGCATGATTTTGGCGTTCGACCAGCACGCGGCCGTTTTTCGCGGGGATGGTGCGAACCGCGGGATCGTCATGCGCCGAGGATGCGCTGGCGAAAAGAGTCAACGACAAAGCGCAGGCCGCGACGGTGCAGCGGCGTGCGAAGACGAAATGTTGCAGCGACATGCGTTCGAATTCCCGTTTGTTGAAAACCCGGCCCGCACATCCCTGTGCGGGCGCTCACCGACGCGCGCGTCGGTGTCGAGCCAATCAGTGCCGAGCGAAGCGGATCAGCCTTCCCACGTCCCGAGAGCGGCCATGCCGTTGTCGCGGGCGCGGGCGTAGACGGTGCCTTGCGCCTTCGCGAAGTTGCCGACGAGGTCTTGCGACCAAATCTTCAGCGCAGCCGACTGCATGGCGCGGCCGTACGAGAACGACAGCGGCCACGGCAGCGGGCCCATCTGGTTCATCGCGTTGAGATGCGCGGTCGCGTCTTCGTCGTTCTGGCCGCCGGACAGGAACACGATGCCCGGCAGAATCGCCGGCACCGCCGACTTCAAACACATCACCGTGCTTTCGGCCACTTCGTCCACCGACGCCTGCTCGGCGCAATCCTTACCGGACACCACCATCGAGGCTTTGAGAATCGTGCCTTCCAGCATCACGTTGAACTGGTACAGCGCATCGAACAGCGCGCGCAGCGTGACTTCGGTGACTTCGTAACAGGTTTCGATATCGTGGTCGCCGTCCATCAACACTTCGGGTTCCACCATCGGCACCAAACCGCATTCCTGGCACAGCGCGGCGTAGCGCGCGAGCGCATGCGCGTTGGCGTCGATGCAGGCGCTGGACGGCGCGTCTTCGCTGATGGTGATGACCGCGCGCCACTTGGCGAACCTTGCGCCGAGCTTGGCGTATTCCTTCAAACGGTCGCGCAGGCCGTCGAGGCCTTCGGTGACCACTTCGCCCGGGAAGCCGGCCAGCGCGTGCGTGCCCTTGTCGACTTTGATGCCCGGGATGATGCCGTTGTCCATCATCACCTTGGTGAACGGCACGCCGTCCTTGGTGGACTGACGGATGGTTTCGTCGAACAGAATGGCGCCGGAAATGTGCTCGTTGAGCTTCGGCGTGGTCAGCAACAACTCGCGATACGCGCGACGGTTCTCTTCGGTATTGGGAATGCCCACCGACTCGAAACGCTTGGCGATGGTGCTGTTGGATTCGTCGATGGCGATGATGCCCTTACCCGGCGCGACCATCGCGCGGGCGGTTTCGGCAAGCTGTTCGATGCTCATGGGGGTGTCCTGAGGTGGGGCGGGCGGCGGGAAGACGCACATTATACGCGCTCTCCGAAAGCCGAAGACCAAGAAAAATCAATGCGTTGCGCGATGCGCGGACGCCTCGGGAGGCACTCGGGGGTCGCCGCCGATCCGCGGACCGCGACGCGAACGCCCGTCGCCCGCCGAAGAACATCGCTGCGCGCGCAGCGTCCTACAGATAACGCCGCACCTCGTCGATTTGCTCAAGGATTTCGCGCTGGACCCGCGCCGAGATCAGGCTGGGGTTTTCGCGGAAGATGCGGATATAGGTTTCTTCGATGATATCGAGCAATTCGTGCTCGGTGAGCTCTTGCATCCGGCGCAGCATGCCCGGCGCACCGGCGCGCTCGACGATGCTGCTGAAACTGATATCGCTTTCGCTCAACCCGCGCCGCAAACGTTGCATAAATCGCTCGGGTTCGAAGATCTCGTCGAATATCCGCCAGAACTGCATGTGCAGGATGCCGTGGACCCCAGGCTCCAAATCGATCAGGCGCTGCGGGAAGAGGTCGTCGACGATGGCGCGGAAGGTCTCGCCGGCCACCGCGACACGGCGCCCGGCGCGGCTGGAGGCGATCGCATTGAGCAGATACACGAAAACGCCATGATGGCGTTCCATTCGCTGCATGCTCGCCGCCCCGGCCTCCACCAGTTCGTCCGCGATGTCCTCGGCTTCGTCCAACGTATGCCCGGCCCAATCCGACACCGAGCGCCCGCCGCCGCTCAAGCGGTTCATTTCCTCGGCGATTTCGTCGCCGTGGGAGGTCATGAAGAAGCCCGGCGGGCCGCCGGCCACCGCGAACACCGGGCCGTCCACGCGAATGCCGAGCGCTTCGAAGCCGGCGCGCATCATCTCGTCGATGCTTTCCATCGCCTCGTCGAGCATCCGCGGCGAACGCCGCCAGATATCGTCGATCAGATCGATCAAACCCTGCACCTGCGAGCGCAAGAACGTCGGCACTTCCTCCAGCATCCGCCGCACTTCGGCCAGCTTGGAGAACCACATTTGGCGGCCGAAGCGAGCGATCTCCGGCCAACTGCGGCGAATCATCGCGACGAAATCGTCCAACGTCGAACTCGCCGAGCCGAGCGCGCGGCGTACGATCCGCATCAAGTCGTCGAGGTGCTCCAGGACGCTGCGCCCGCCGCGGATCAGCAGCTTGCTGGCGCCCTTGATGGCGCTGCCGATTTCCGGAAACAGCCCGATCAACGTGAACGCGAGACCGACCCAACGCATCGGCCGCGACAGCTCGTCTTCACGGAAGCACATGAAATACAGGTGCGCGGCCAGATCCCGCACGTCCGAGGCCTGATCGAGATACGGAATCAAGCTCACACCCAGATCGACGCCGATCTCGGCGAACCCGGCGTCTTCGTTGAACTCGCCGAGCAAGCCGCCGCCGATGGTTTGCAGCACGCTCCACAACATGTCCAGCCAACCGCTTTCGGCCGACTGGGCTTGGGCGGCGGCGTCTTCGCCGTCGCGGTGGACGACGCCCCCGCCCTGCAGGACGTGCGCCAACTCGTGCGCCAGCAGCGTCTTGCCGGGCATTGTGTCCGGCCGATACCGGCCCGCGCCGAACACGATGTCCTCGCCATGGGTGTACGCGCGCGCGCCGATCGCACGCGCGGACGCGGCCGAAAGCGCATCGGTATGAATGCGCACGCCGCCGAAATCGACGCCGAAGCGCGATTCCATTTCGCGTCGTACGGGCGCATCGAGCGGCCGACCCGCAGCGTTCAACGCGCGAGGCACAACCGGCGGTGCGCGGCGTGCGCCCGGATTCGCGGGCGCTTCGTGTCGCGCCTGTATCGATGTCTGCATCGATGCCTGCATCGATATCGACCCGCGAGGCGACGCGCGACTCATCGGCGGTGATCGCATCGCGCCTGGGTCCGCGACCGTCGCGGCGACGCCGGGCGCGCGCATGGCCTCCTCGGCGATGCGATCGGCTTCGCGCTCGATGGCGCTTCCCGCGACGCCGACGCTCAATTCGGAATTGCGCGGCGGCGGCCTGTGCACGCCGAGCAACGCCTGCATGCCCGCGTTGCCGAGCGTGCGCATCGTCTGCTGGCTCAAACTACCGGCGAGCCCGGCTTCGAGGACCGCGTCCGCCACGCGCGTGCGCGCCGGCGCCGGCGTCGTCGACTTCGACGTCGCATTCGCTCGCGATCGATCGCCCGTATCCGCCACTCCAACCTCGCATTGGCCGTCGGACCGATCTCCTTGTCGATCTCGATGCGGTACCGATATTCGCCGACGGATCCGACGGCGCTGTCTTTTTCGCTCAACGCGAAGAGTGCGGTAGACCGGCCTTCGGGTGCGCATCCGCGGCGGCCGGCGACCCAAGGAAACAGCGCCGGGCGTGTCGACCGCCCGGCGCTGTTCGATCGATGAGGTCTGGCGCTTGAGACGCCTGGACGAGGTTCAAAGCGGGCAAAGCTGCTGCAGTTCGTAGTACTGCAATTCGCTCGGCACGATGCCATAGCCCAAGCCCTGGGTCAGGCCCTGCGCGTCGACATAGGACACTTCGATCGAAACGCGCGGGTAATCGCCGATCGACACCGCGCCGTGGATGCTCTTCGCGCCGGTGCGCAGGTTGTAGCTGTCGATCGCGGTTTTGAAACGCGAGTTGGCCACCGAATTGCTGGTCAACGTCCGCAAGGAACGCAAATTGGTATCGAACACGAATTCGATATTGGTCGGGCCGTAGGTGTTGACGTTGGTCGGGTAATACGCCGGCTTCGAACTCCAGTAATGGTTGACGATGCGCTGCTGGCATTGCTGCAAGTTCGGCACGGCGATCAGCGCATTGACGCGACCGAGCGATTGCCAATTCGCGGCCGATGCGCTGCCGACGAACGACGCTGCGATGATGGCCGCGACCAGGTACTTCTTCATTCAAAAACTCCTTATTCATGTTTGAAAGTGCGCTTCGCGCCCGGAACATCCGAGCGCCGACGCGAGAACGTTTCCGCATTGCGCATCGACTCATCGACTCGAACGATGTCGCCGACAAAGCGATGGCGCCGCCATCGAAGAGCGACGGCGCGATACGCGCAAACATCGTCTGCGAAGTGACGACAGACCCGCCGCTGGGTCTACGCAGGCGATACCGATCCGCCGCCGCGCGGCTTGCACAGCGGACATATGCGAGAAACATTTGGAAACATCCGCGGCGACGGACCGATGAACACATTACCGGAGCGGTGTCTCACGGATTGCGCATGCAGCGCCGCCCTCAGCGCAGGAAGGAAACGCGGCGACAGTCACGATCAGATAACAATCAAGATGTTGTCCAAAACGTAATGTCATTCCGAGCGTAGCGAGGAACCCGTTTTTTGGATTGCTATGGGCAACACAAGCAGGTTCCTCGCTGCGCTCGGAATGACAGACTTTTCGAGAGATCGCGGGTTCTTCGATCCCTGATCAGGGAATCGGAATATCGATCTCCGGCGCGACTTCGATCTCCGGATCCTTGCGCATATCGTGCGCGTCCACCCACGCGGGCAGATCGGCGATCTCGCAACTCGGTCGCAAACGCTCGACCGCCGCTTTTCGTCTTGGTTCGTCCAGATTCGGCCACAATCCGCGCCCGAACACCGGAATCGCGAGCACGGTGAACACTTCCGTGCGATTGGGATTTTCGGCAGCGGGCGCGTACGCCGGCAGCGCGGACGCGGCGCGACTGATCGCGGTGCCGAGTTCGCGCGCGCGCCTGGGCCACACGTCTTTGCCGAACACCAGCCGCAGCGGCCGCGCCGCCGTCACTCGCCCACCGCGGTCGATCACGAAGCCGATCGCGATGCAGCCATAGGCGGTTTCGCGCTTGTCGCCGACTTGCATCGAATCGACACCGGGTTCCATGCGCCAGTAGCGATCGAGTTTGGCCGCATCGACGACGACGAGACCGGCAGCGGTCGCGCTACCGACGCAGGCGAATGCCAAACAAGAAAGGATCGCGTGAAAACGACGGGATAACACGTCGCGATTCTCCGAAAGAATGGTTGAGGCCTGGGACCTCATCGCCGGAAACATTCGAAAGTTGGGCTTCGCTGCGATGTAAACCGCCCGTGTATCGGCAGCACAAGAAGACATCCGTCCCGCATCATTCGTACAATGGCAGCGCTTCTCGACCTCAAGTGCGAATGACCTGCACAACGACGGCAGTGACTATAGCCGAGAAAAACCAGATGCCGATACGTTTCAGCAACGCGACATCGAGCGTTTTCGCGTCGCTCGGCGCTTGGTTGCGACGGAAACCGACCACGAACGCATGCGCGGGCAATGCCACGACGATCAAGAACGCCGCCATCGCAGCGATGCTGTCGTTTCCGGACTTCGACCAGAGTATCGGCATCAGGATCGCCGCGAAGACGCCTGCGAGCGCTGCCGTGATCGGTGTGGGTGTGATGTTCACGTTAATGCGCTCCTGTTCGGTACGAACGGATTATCCGTGGATCGCATGCGACCGGTCAAAAAATGCGGCAGGCGCATCCCGCCTGCGCGGTACGACGCTGAGTTGAAGCGCGCCGCAGCGACGCGGGCGGGGACAGGCCGGGACACCCACAGCTCGGAATTTTCTGACCACGTTTCGAGGCGTATACCGATATACCGTTTGATCGAGCTATGCGACGCTGCGCACATGACCCGACCACGCGCACACATCGCTCCGCCAGATCTCGCTGGCAACTACCATTGCGTCCAGCGATGCGTGCGTCGCGCTTTTCTGTGCGGCAACGATGAGTACTCCGGGCGCAGCTTCGAGCACCGCAAAGGATGGATCGAAGCGCGAATTCATCTCATCGCGGCATGCTTCGCGGTGTCCGTGCATGCCTATGCCGTCATGAGCAATCATCTGCATCTCGTGCTCAGGATCGATCCCGAGGAGGCCTCTGTCTGGGGCGACGACGAGACCGCCGAGCGCTGGCTACGCCTACTTCCGCCACGGCAAGACTGCGAAACTGCCACGGATGAAAAACGCATGCGTCTTCTGGCCGATCCGGCGCGGCTTGATCTGATCCGCCAGAGGCTCGGCAGTCTCTCTTGGCTGATGCGCTGTTTGGCCGAACCCATCGCCCGCCGAGCCAACCGCGAGGATGGCTGCAAAGGGCGATTCTGGGAAGGTCGCTACAAGTGCCAAGCGCTGTGCGACGAACGTTCGGTGGTGGCCGCCATGGCCTACGTCGATCTCAACCCAATCCGCGCGGGAATCGCGGATCGGCTCGATGCCTCGGCGCATACCAGCGCGGCTCGACGCATCGCCGACGCACAGTCGAAGCCGGCGATACTGGCGCGTTCGTTGCGGCCGATCGCCGGCGATCTTCGTCCGAGTTTCGATATCAACGCGGCGGACTATCTGCAACTGCTCGACTGGACCGGCCGAACGCTAGCGTCGGGAAAACCTGGTCGTATCGCGGGGAATGCTCCACCCGTTCTCTCCGTTATCGATCGAGACGCGAATCGTTGGGCGACTCGCGTCGCCGCGTTCGGTAGCGGCTGGGCGCGTGCTGTCGGCAGTGCGCAGGATCTGACTGCGTTGGCCGAACGCCTCGGTCAGCGATGGATGAAGGGCATACGGCTGGCCACGAAGTTGGGTTGAACTCGAAGGAGGGCAATGTTGCCCGAAAGGGAGGATCGCTCGCAGGCGATGGGATTGGGGTGGCCTGTATGTCGCAAGTATCGAAGCGATTCATGGGCTGAATCGCTTCGATCTTGAGGCTGATATTCAGAGTTTTGGAATTGTGGGTGTCCCGGTTTTACCTTTTGGTTTTGTCCCGCGCCGCGAAGCGGCTTCGGCTTGAATGAATTGTTAGCCGAACACGCAGTCGGGAAATGCGTTACGAGCGACAATTCGCTTCTTGAGGCTCGTTCCCTTTTTTCCGGCCTTGTTCATGTACGCACGCAAGCTCTTACCTTTCTCTGCTGTAACAAGTAGCGTGTACTGATCTTCTGGGCCGCCAGCCGATTTCTGCCGCTCAGCAATCATATCCGCAAGCTCGTCAGCCGTAAGGGCACAAATTTGCCTTGCCTCTACGCAAACAAGTGCAATAACAGCTCGATCATGGGCCGAGGCTATTGCTCGAATCGTCTGGACGTGCTCGGACTTGAAGGTAAAGACGTACTCACCATACGGTGCTTTCTTATCTCCCGCGTATTTGAAGTAAACGGCAATGTGGTCGTTTATCTTGAACCAGGAGGGGACCGGCTTTTTCTTCAGCGTCAATGCGTTGATAGCGGTGAACTGTTCGTGTTCCGCAATCTGGATCAGCGCTGCGCCGTGGTACAGATGATCGTCAGCAATGTGCATTTTCAGAGCCTCGTGAAGAACTGGATGTGTTCGGCTAACGCCTGAATTAAGCCGCGCCGCGAAGCGGCTTCGGCTTGAATTAATTGTTAGGGGCGACGAAAGCAGATTGGATGTGAAACAACATTGCCTACATCTCTGTCCA
>JADZBF010000141.1 GCA_020852215.1 Lysobacter sp.
CAGCTCCGCGGCGAATGCGATCGCGATCGCGGCCAATCCCGGTAAGACGCGCAGCGCGTAGCCGCTGCCGCCGCGCAACCAAGCCATGCCGAATTTCGCCAACGAATTGGCGATCAATGCGATCAAAACGGGCAGCGCCGCGTCGTCGACGGACACGCGCGACGCCGCGACCAATTGCGCCACCGATGCAGCGGCCGCGTGGACATCGGCGAAACCCGATACGCCAGCGGCGACCGCGAGCCCGGCCTCGCCCAGGCGCTCGTGCACGATCGCCGCGAGCAGCAGAATCGCGGCGACGATCGCGACGTAAGTCAGCGCATGCCGCGGCTCGAATGGCCGGCCCGGCGCGACGCGCTCGGCGCCCACGCCGTCGGACACAGCGCGGCTCCGCGCCACCGCCGCGACCGCGACCGCCGCGACGCCCGCGGCAACCAATGGCAACGCAAGCGCCCGCAACATCGTCGGCGACAGTGCGCCGATCACGGCGGCGAGCTGCAGCACCGTGCTGACACAGGAAAACAACGCCGCGCTCACGCAGCCGAGAAGCAGCGACGGCGCGGCGCGCGCGCGATCGCCGAACGCGGCGATGGTGGCGGTGCTGGAAACGAATCCGCCCGCGAACCCGGCCAAGGCCAGCCCGGTGCCCGGGCCGAGCGCGCGCAACGCGACATAACCCGCGGATTGGATGCCCATCACGATCACGACCAGCATCCACAGCGTATGCGGATTGACGACGCCCCAGGGGTCGAGACTGCGGTCGGGCAACAACGGCAACACGATCGTCGCGGCCGCGATCAACAGCAATGCATCGTGCAATTCCTGCTCGGTCAGCGTCTGCACGGTGAAACGATGCAAGCGCGTTTTGCTCGCGAGCACCAAGGCCACCGCGACGCCGAGCGCCGCCGCGAGCGCGATCTCGCGCATCGCGAGCGCGCCGAGCAGGAACGCGACCAACATCGCCACTTCGGTGGTGAGTCCGGGATCGTCGCGCTGCGTGCGCCGATAGGTCGCGAGCGCGGCGAGCGCCACGAACGCGCCGGCGACGGCCAGGCCGACGCCGCCGAGTCGCTCGGCCACCGCGCCGGCTACGGCGATGAGCATGAAGGTGCGCACGCCCGCTGCGCCGCGGCGCGCGCCCGCGCCTTTGTTGCGCTCGCGTTCGATACCGATCAGCAAACCGATCGCGAACGCGACGACGAGACCGTAGACCGTATCGAGAGACCCGAACATGCCGGCATCGTCGCCGACCGCGGCTATCGATGCAATCAGCGAGACCGGCCCATTCATCGACGTAATCGATATCGAATACGCTGCGTTCAGTGCGAAAACAGCACCGGCAGCGAAGCGGTATGCAGCAGATCGCGGGTCGCGCCGCCGAGCATGCGTTCGCGCAGGCGCGAATGGCCGTAGCCGCCGGCGACGATCATGTCGGCGCCGGAACGCTCCGCATAATCCAGAATCGCCGCGCCGACCGACGCGCCCTGACTCGGCCGCGCCACCGCCTGCACGCGCACGCCATGTCGCGCCAAATGCGCGGCGATGTCAGCGCCCGGTTCTTCGCCGTGCGCGGTTTCGCCGACTTTCGGGTCGACCACCAGCACGTCCACATGTTCGGCTTGTTTGAGCAGCGGCAACGCATCGTGCACCGCGCGCGCCGATTCGCGCGTCGGTCGCCACGCCACCACCACGCGCTTCGGCGCCGTCGCCGTCTGCGTCGCCGTCTGCGCCGACGGCGGCACCACCAGCACCGGGCGGCCGGAATCGAGCAGCAAATCCTGAAAGAAATCGTGAACCTGCCCGCTGTCTTCGGCGGTCAAACTCGGTACCACGGCGACATCGGCGTAGTGCGCATGCAAGGTCGCGGTGGACGCCGGATACAGCGCCAGCGCATCGGCCATGCGCACTTCCACCGGCACTGCGGCGTTCGCGACGCGTTCGCGCAAACTCGCCGCCAACGCATCGGCGCGTTGATGCGCTTCCTCGTGCAGACGCAGATATGTGGAATAACTCATGCCGGTCCAATCGTTCGGCACCGGCGCGGGCACATCGACGATCACCAACAACGCGACGTGCGCGAGGTTGCGCTCGGCGAGCGCGATGGCCGCCGTCAGCGGCGCGGCCGCGCTGCGGGCATTGATGTAGGGCACCAGAATATCTTTGTACATGGCGGACTCCTTCGCGTTGGGCGGACGATGCGCCTCTCGTTATTGGTACGCCCTGGCCGTGAACGCAGCATTGATATGCGTCAATCGACGCGATGCGCCACGACGGCACGCAGACCGCATTCCGACGCACGGTGGCGCCGCGGGCGAAAATGAACGTATCCGCCGTTTTGCTTTACCGCCGTCTTCCGGCGTGCGGCGAATGCGCAGCGTGCTCCGCGAAGGCGCTCAGCTGAAGACGAATTCGGCGTTCGCCTGACGCGAAACCGCCGACAGGCGCCAAGTCGAAGCGTCGGGCGCGGCGCGCAAATTTTCGCGATCGGTCTGCGCCGCGTTCGCTTCGCGCAACCAGCGGGAGAACGGCGCGGGCGCACGGCGTCCGGCGGTCGCCTGGATGCGCGCGTAGACTTCCTCGCGATGCACCGCGATGTGCGCGGGCGCGTCGATCGCGATGCGCACCGGAATGCGCCGCGGTGTGAGAGCGGTCAATCGGGTCGGTTTGAAATTCACTCGAACGCGCGTCGCGCCGATTTCGATATCGTCGCCGCTGTGCAGCGTCAACCGATACACGCGCTCGCCGCTGTCGAGAATTTTCGGCAATACCGTCGCGCCGCCGCAACGGATCGTCGTGGGCGCCGGCGCCAGGATGCCGATCGCGACGCAGTCGTCGTGTTTATCGGACACGGTCATGCGAATATCGTCGCCGATACAGACGGTCTGACCGATTTGGCGAGTGAACACGAGCATCGTCGCTCTCCCAGTTGGCGTCCGGCCGGAGTCGCCGAGCTATGCTGGGCGCCCGTACAATCGGCGACCCGGGACGATTTCCACCGCCGTCGAGGGGCCGAGTCGATCGTCGATGACCGATCGATAGCAAATAATTAGCGCAATATCCTGCCGTGTCAATGGCTGCGGTATCATTCCCCGACGATGAGACCGCCGCGTGGAGACGCCCTCGTGGACAAGCTCGCAGCAGCCCAGCAGATGGACAAGTACGCTCAGGCATTCGCGACCGCGATGCAGGAGACGGGCGTCCGCAACACGACCGTCGCGGTTTATCTGGGCGGATCGATCAATTACAGCAATGTCTCGCAGTGGCGGACCGGCCGTCGGCCCATACCGGCCGAATACGCCCCGGCGCTGTCGGTCCTGCTCAACGTCCCGCCCGAGGCCATCAGCAAGGCTTACGACCAGGGGCTCCGCGCCCAGTCCGCCCTGACCACGATGGCGGTCCAAGGCGCCCGGACCGGCGTCGTTTCCGAGGGTTACGTCGCGATCGACCGTCTGAGCGAGCTGGGGCGCAGCGACGGCCCGGCGCGGATCGTCCTGCCGGAGTTTCTGGTTCGGCGCAAAATCGGGCTGACGCCGCTGTCGCATTTGCGCTGGGCGTTCCAGCCGTCCCGGACCCTGGAACCCGAAATCGAGCGCCACGCCCTGGTGCTGATCGATACCTCGATCGCCCAGCCGGAGCAGGTGATTGACGGCGGCATTTACGCCTATACCCTCTGGGGCAGGCCGGATATTCGTCGCCTGACGATCCGCCGCAACGCGTGGTCGCTGATGGGCAACGGCAAGGAAATCGAGCGGATGGAAGTGCCCGAAGCGGACCTGGGTAATCTCCAGGTTTTGGGGACGGTCGTCGGCTGGCTTTGACCCGGATGGAATCGAGTGGCTAAATCCGCCTAGAATCGGGGCGACGGCCGCGGACATACGACCAGCGCGAACGCAGCGAGGCCGGGGTAGGCCGGACGAACAGGAACAGGGAGCGGGCTGTGGAAGACACAAAATGGAGTCGTTTGGCAAAAGGGCTCGCGCTCGGCGGGAGCTATTGCGGCGCGTATTTGTTGCTGTGGAGCGCGTCGTTCAACCAATGGTTTCTGCCGGCGGGGTTGCGCGCGGCGTGTCTGTTCCTGGTTCCGTATCGTTATTGGCCCTTCCTGTTCGCGGGCGATGCCGCCGCGCTGCTGGTGCTGCGGGTACCGAAAACCGATCTGTACGAGCCGCTCTGGTGCTACCTCAGCCCCTTCCTGCTGGTGCTGTGCATCTCGATCGCCGTCCGTGCCATGCGCACCGCGCTGAAGGACGACCGTAACGCGCTGGTGCGACGCCTGCCGTTCTTGGCCCTCGGTTTCGCGATGTGGTCCTCGCTGTGCAACCTGACCCTGAACTTCATGCTGGGCGGCCCTCGCCCCCCGGCGGCGTTAGAGAAGTTCGTGCAATTCATGGTCGGCGATTTCCTCGGGGTTCTGATGGTGATGATCCCTTGCCTGCTCTGGCTGCGCCGCAGTCACGGCATGACCGACCCGCGCAAAATGGCGCGAGACATGTTGTTGGCGATGATCGCCACAATCACGCTGTATACGGTGGCGATCTCGGTACCGGACGCCGAGCCGTCGTTCAAACAATTTTTGATGATCGGGATGGTCCTCCCCGCGGTATTCCTGACCGTGACCCACGGTTGGAACGGCGCGGCGGCCGGGATCTTCATGGTCAACCTGGCGTTGTCGCAAACGCTCGACTACACCGGAGTCGCCGGCTACCACGACGAACTCGTGTTTTTCGTGCAGCAAGGCCTATCGATCGCCGCCGTCACCCTGCTCACGCTCGGCTACCGCATCGCCGAGAACTACGACAAGGCGCGCAGCGCCGGCATCGCGCAGAACGAAGCGCTCGCGGTCGCGCAGAAATCGTTCCTGTCCTCGGAGCAGATGCTGCGCGAGCACATGCTGTACATGGCGCAGATGCAATTGGGTTTCGACGACGAGCGCAAGGACACGGTCGATTGGTTGCGCGCGCGCGGGCACGCGCAGGCGGCGTTGGATCTCAACACGCGAGGCATGTCGTTCCGACGGATGTTCGACGAACGCGCACCGGCGCTGTATCCGATCCGGATCGAGCAGGAAGGCCTCTACGCCGTGCTCCACGCCGATGCGTTCACGAGCTTCTGGGGCGACGGTGCCGAAGTGTTCCTCGGTTACAAAGGGCAGCCCAAGCACCTGTCGGTGGACCTGCAGCTCGCGGCCTACCGCTGCATTTGCCATGCGATGGCGCTGCTGAGCGAATCGGAGCCATCGGAGTACCGCATCGGCATGCGGGTCTGGGAAACGGGCGCCCGTCGCGGCATTTCGATTTCGGTGACGGTCGAGCCCACCGCGGAACGTCGAGTGACCCAAGCCGGGGTGGCGGCGTCGACCATTCTGGATGCGCGCGTCAAAGCCTACGGCGGTCTGCTCAGGCACGAGGCGCATCGCGTGCGCGTGCTGTTGTCCGAACCCGTCGCGCAAACGGCAGCGGCCCCGCATACCCTCGCGAGCGCCTTCCCGTCCGCAAGCCGCGATATTGGCCCGGATGAGCGACTCATCCGGGCCGATGCCATATCGCCGTAAATTTACGGCGCTCGGATCACCCATTGCGTTTGGCCGCCGCTCCGGTAGCGGACGACCATCGTGTCCGCTGTGCGCGCGAGAACCACGCCCTGACCCGCCGGCGTCGGGTCGCCCTGCACCGAAACATGGTCGGCATCGCTGCCGATCGGCATGACCCAGAATGTGCCGTCGATGCGGCCGACCGCAGCGCGGACATCGCCGAACTCGTCGTTGACCTGCACGTAACGGACGCCGTCGCGCTCGAACTCGTACACCGCCCAGGCGGGGTCGGCGGCCAAATCCAACGCGAGCGGGTACGACTCGCCCAATCCGATACTGAGCTTGGGCCGGCCGTGGCCGTCTTCGGGGCAACCGCATCGGGCGAACGCCTCTTGGCTCGCCGTCAGACCGAACACCAAACCCATGGCGGTGAGCGAAAGCGCTTTGAAAGACTTCGTGTACATTGTGATCTCCTGAGAGTGTTGTGTATTTGGGAAATAGCAAATCGCGCGGAAAAAATGCGCGGTTTTTAGCAGCGAATGGATACCAGCCCGAAGTAAAGCCTTCGAGCGATTCGACGGTATCACCGACGATCCCGTTTTCGCTTTGATCGGCCCATCGAAGACGCGCGAATTCGCCGCCGCCGCGGGCTCCGGAGCCCTGCCGACCCCGCCGACGCCCCGGGCCCGGGCGCGGAAAGACGCTCCGGAAGATCGCCCCCAAGCGCCGACCCGTACGACGACTTGCTAGACTGCCGCCTCTCACGACGCGGCCCTATCGCGACGACCTCATGGCAGTTTCCGCACAACACGATCCGTCGCATCCCTTGGTGCTCGTGGTCGACGACGACGAGGAAATCGGCGACCTGTTGCGTCGCTATTTGAGCGGACAAGGGCTGCGCGTGGAGTTGTACGCGGACGCCGCGTCGCTGCGGCGGCGGATGGAAGGCGCACCGGCCGATCTGGTGCTGCTCGACCTGGGATTGCCCGACGACGATGGTTTGAACGTGATCCGCGATCTGCGCCGTTGGAACGTTCCGGTGATCATCGTCAGCGGACGCGGCGAATCGGTCGAACGCATCGTCGGTTTGGAACTGGGCGCCGACGATTACGTCACCAAACCGTTCGATCTGCGCGAACTGCTCGCGCGCATTCGTTCGGTATTGCGCCGGTCGTCGGGGGAACGCCCCGACAGCGAACGCATATCCGCGGCCGCACCGTTCGAGTTCGAAGGCTTTCGGCTGGAACCCGAAGCGCGCCGGCTCACCTACGCCGACGGCCGCGAAGTCGCGTTGACCACCGGCGAATTCGAACTGCTGCACGCGCTGCTGCAACGCCCGAACCTGGTGCTTTCGCGCGATCAACTGATGAACACCGTGCACGGTCGCGACGCCGGGCCGTACGACCGCGCGATCGACGTGCAGATCGGGCGTTTGCGCCGCAAGATCGAAACCGACCCGGCGAATCCGCGGTTGATCAAATCCGTGCGCGGCGCCGGCTATCTGTTCGCCGTCGCGGTCGTACGCCGGAACTGACGCATCGATGAGCGAACGCACCATAAAAGCCGATGCGCTGAACGCCGTGTTGTTCGAGGCGGTACCCGATGCGTTGATCATCGCCGATCGCGACGGCCGCATCGCCGAAGCCAATCGGCTCGCCGAAACCTTGTTCGGATATTCCCCGGGCGGCCTGATCGGGCTGTCGATCGAAGCGCTGATGCCCGCCGGACTGCACGAGCGGCACCGTGCGCACCGCGACGCCGACATGCGTGCGCCGCGGGTGCGCGCGATGGGCGCCGCCGGTCAGTCGATGACCGGCCTCAGGCGCGACGGCAGCGAATTCCCGATCGAAATCGCGCTCAGCCCGATCGAGGGCGCCGACGGCAAGCGCTATCTCGCTTCGGTGCGCGACATCTCCGAAAGCCAGCGCGTGCGCCAATCGTTGGTGCGCGCGCGCTACGACGCGGCGATCGCGCGACTGGGCCAGTCCGCGCTGGACGCGCGCAACGAAGACGATGTGATCGACGGCCTGCCCGCCTCGCTCGCCGAAGCGTTGGAAGTCGAGCGCGTCGCCATTCTGATTCTCAACCCGCATTCGCGCGAGATCGACTTGCGGCAATCGATCGGCCTGCGCGAAGACTGGTCGCATCCGTCGCGCTGGCTGGAAGATCCGCACAATCCGTTGTTGCCGGTGTTGAACGAAGGCCGCAGCGCCATTCTCGACAGCGGCGGTTTCGCCGGCATTCCCGGCGTCGCCAGCGCCGCATTGCTGCCGTTGCTCGATCGCGGTCGGCCGATGGGCGCGCTGCTCGCGTTGTCGTCGCAGCCCAAGCGCTTCGACCACGATGCCCAGCACATGCTGCAATCGGCGGCGTTGTTCGCGGCCGGCTTGATCCAACGTCGACGCACCGAAGAAGAATTGGCGCACGCGCAACGTTTGGACGCCGTGGGCCAACTCACCGGCGGCATCGCGCACGATTTCAATAATCTGCTGACGGTGATCTCCGGCAGCCTGCAATTGCTCGAAGTCGAGTGCGGCGACCGCCCGGAAGCCAGCGAATTGATCGGCAACGCGCTGCGTTCGGTCGGTCGCGGCGCCGAGTTGACCGGCAAACTGCTGGCGTTCGCGCGACGCCAGCGCCTCAGTCCGCGCGTGCTGGCGCCGTGCGCTTTGCTCGAAGACGTGGGCTTCATGCTGCGGCGCACGCTCGGCGAATCGGTGCAGCTCGCGATCGACTGCCCCGACGATCTGCCCTCGGTTTACGCCGATGCCGGGCAGCTCGACGCGGCGTTGGTCAACCTGTCGTTGAACGCGCGCGATGCGATGCCGCGCGGCGGGCGCATCGATATCGTGCTGCGCGAACATTGGGCCGCCGAAAACGACCCGGCGCGCACCTTGACGCCGGGTCGCTACGTGATGATTTCGGTGATCGATACCGGCCACGGCATGACCCCCGAGGTGTTGGCGCGCGCGGTCGATCCGTTCTTCACATCCAAAGAAGCCGGTCGCGGCAGCGGCCTGGGCTTGAGCATGGTCTACGGCTTCGTCAAGCAAAGCGGCGGCCACCTGCAGATCGACAGCAAACTCGGTTACGGCACGCGCGTGGACCTGTATCTGCCGGCGACCGAAGCGGAGCGCGGGGGCGGGGACAGCGAACGCGCCGCGCTGCCGATGGCCGGCAACGAAACCGTGTTGGTGGTGGAAGACGAGGCGGACGTGGCCGCGATCGCTTCGGCGTTCCTGCGTTCGCTCGGTTACGCGGTGCGTGTCGTCGTCGGCGAAGACGATGCCCTGGCGGTGCTGCGCAGCGAACCGAAGATCGCCCTGCTGTTCACCGACTTGATGCTCGGCAAGGGCGGCAGCGGGCTGGAGTTGGCGCACGCGGCGCGCGCGCTGCGCCCGGAACTGCCCGTCTTGCTCACCTCCGGCTACGCCGACCCCACGCAAGCGCCGACCGTCGGCCACGACACGGGCTTCGAATTGCTGCGCAAACCCTATCGCCGCGAACAACTCGGCGAAGCGATCCGCCGCAATCTCGATCGCCGCGCGCGCTGAGTCGTACTCGCCGATACGCAAGAACCCGGCGCTTCCGCACGGACATCGCGCAAAGAAACGCCGCGCACGAGGTCGGGGGAATCGACGATCGAGCGCGGCGAACAGGGAGCGATTGGGCGCCGCGCGGCCGCGCGGCGGATGAATCGAACGAATGAATCGATCTGGCCGATTGATTCGAGCCGCTTCGCTCGAACCTCTCGGTTCAATGCAGACCGCGTTCGCCGGCGATCATCGCGCGCAGCGCGCCGGTATCGAGGATGCGGATTTCGCGGCGGTCCACCGCGATCAAACCGACGACGTCGAGATGGGACAGCGCGCGCGTCACGGTTTCCAACTGCAGCGCGAGGAAATTGCCGATTTCGGCGCGCGTCATCTGCAGCATCACTTGTTCGCCGCTATAACCCAGCGCGCGTTGACGATCGGCCAGATCCAACAAGAACGCGATCACGCGCTGTTCGGCGCCGAGCGTCGAGGTGGCGAGCATCCACTCCCAATCGCGGCGGATTTCGCGCGCCATGGTCGCCGCCAACCACATTTGGAACCCGGGCACGCGCGCGGATAACAGCGCATGCGGCAATTCGATCACTTCGCCCACGTCCAGCGCCACCGCCTCGCAGGCGTGGTGCGACAGACCGATCGAATCCAGGCCGAGCAGATCGCCGCGCATGCGGAAACCGGTGACTTTTTCGCGCCCGTCTTCGCTGAGCAGCGAGGTCTTGAAATAGCCCGAACGCACCAAGTACAGCGCGCTCTTGGATTGACCGGGGCGAAACAGGGTGTCTTTGCGATGCACGAGTTTGCGCGGCAGACCCAGGCGCAGCAATTGCGATTCGATATCTTCGCCGGTCGAACCGTCCGGCTGCGCGAACCAGGCATCCAGATGAGGCGCAGCGAGCGCTGCCGAAGGGGCGTTCGAATCGAGCATGACGGTCTCTCCAGGTGGTGCGTCGTATGGGAATCTCGCGCCCGTGCGTGCGAAGTGTTTCGTCGAACTAATGTCGTCGAACCGTTTCGTCGTACCCCTCGGGCCGGGCGCGTCGCCGACCTCCCATCGGTCCGCGCCCCATGGACACCCTACGCCCCGGGGTATCCGTCACGATGACGCGCGTGCAACCGATCGTAACGGTTTGTAACAACCGGCCCTCGCAGCGGGGTTTTTGATCCCCATCAAAGCCCGGTCGCACCGGGGTCGCGAAAGATACCAGTACCTCTGAGACCGAATCCGCGCGCCATCGACATGGGCAAGACCGCCTTTACCGATCCTGCCGCTGTCGACGCCTGGGACCTCTGGTTCCGGTGGCGCGACGGCGCGCGTCTGCGCGATCTGACGATCGACGCTACCTGGGAACGCGTGGCGCATGCGGTCGCCGGTGCGAGGGACTCCAACGCGGCGATGTGGGCGCAACGTTACGCGGATGCGTTCTCGAAATGGCAAGTGTTGCCGAGCGAGCGCTTGCTCCGAGACGCCGGTACCGGCGCCGGCACGACAGCAGCGACGACCCCGCCGCAGGCGGCATTGAACGTCGCCGCGTTCGTACGCCAATCCCGCGGTACGGCGACGCGCTTCGACCGCGACGAATTCCTGCGCGTGTGCGGGCTGGCCGTGCGCTTCCTCGACGACGCCTTGCTGGCTTCCGCGGGCCATGCCGCGAGCGGACTGCAGATCGGACTGTTCGGCATGGCCGATGCGTTGTCGCAGTTGGACTGCGGCTACGTCGGCGAAGCGGCCACTGCGCAAGCGCGCGAGATCGCGGCGGCGTTCGCCGAAGGTTGTTTGCTCGGCGATCTGTCGTTGGCGCGGGAACGCGGCGGGAATGCGGTGGACGGCAAGCGCTGGGGCCCGCGTTTTCGCGCGCGCGGACTCGGCGGCGAG
>JADZBF010000142.1 GCA_020852215.1 Lysobacter sp.
CATGCCGTTTTTCTTCCGGCCGAAACACGCGTTCGCCGACGATCTGGATGGCTTTCTCGGCCGCGCCGGTGGCGAACGCCAGGATCCGCAGCGCTTCGCGGCGCGCGGGACCGCTCGGCGGCATCAATGCGCGCTCGGGGCCGACGAGATCGTCCAGATGTTCGAGGATCATCGCCGACTCGGTCAGCGGCACGCCCTCGGCCGGCACCAACACCGGCACGCGGCCGAGCGGGCTGTATTCGCGAATGCGATCGAAATCCCTGCCCACCGACCAGTCGCGGTGCTCGAACGGGAAGCCGAGGGCATCCATGCTGATCGCGACGCGTCGCACGAACGGCGAGTCGTACATGCCGATCAAGACATCGCGCGCGGCGGCGGTGTCGCTCACGCCGCGTCCTGCGTTGCGTTCAACGGCGCCAAACCCAACGCGGCGCGCTTGGCTTCGTCCTTCAACACCGGGAAGCCGAGCTTTTCGCGCTGCGCGTGATAACTCTCGGCCACGGACCGGGCCAGATTGCGCACGCGCAGGATGTAGCGTTGACGTTCGGTCACGGAAATCGCGCGGCGCGCATCCAGCAAATTGAACGAATGCGAGGCTTTGCAGACCTGGTCGTACGCCGGCAGCGGCAGACCGAGTTCGACCAGCTTCAGCGCTTCGGCTTCGCAGGCATCGAAGCGGTGGAACAGTTCCTCGACGTTGGCATGCTCGAAGTTGTACGCGCTTTGTTCGCGTTCGTTCTGCAGGAACACATCGCCGTAAGTCACTGCGCCCTGCGGACCGATGGTCCAGATCAGGTCGTAGACGTTGTCGCAGTTCTGCAGATACATGCAGAGCCGCTCCAAGCCGTAGGTGATCTCGCCCAACACCGGCTTGCATTCCAAACCGCCGGCTTGTTGGAAGTAGGTGAACTGCGTCACCTCCATGCCGTTCAACCACACTTCCCAGCCCAAACCCCAGGCGCCGAGCGTCGGCGATTCCCAGTTGTCCTCGACCAAGCGCAGGTCATGGATGTTCGGATCGATGCCGAGCGCTTTCAGCGATTCAAAATACAGCTCGACGATGTTGTCCGGGTTGGGCTTCATCACCACCTGGTACTGGTAGTAATGCTGCAGACGGTTGGGGTTCTCGCCGTAGCGGCCGTCGGTGGGGCGGCGGCTGGGCTGCACGTAGGCCGCGTTCCAGGGCTCCGGGCCCAGCGCACGCAGGAACGTGGCCGGGTGGAAGGTGCCGGCGCCGACTTCGAGGTCGAGCGGCTGGATCAGCACGCAGCCCTGCCCCGCCCAGTATTCGTTGAGGCGGAGTATGAGGGTTTGGAATGTCGGTCCCTGCATGTCGAAGCGCTGGCGGTGTGGGGACTGGGTAGTATAAGCGTCGCCCCTCGCAACCCGCCCCGCCTACGCCCCGTGAACGCCCGTCCCCGCCCCAACGACCGCTTCCTGATCATCGAAACCGGACAGCCGGTGGACAGCCTGCGCCGGCACGGGCGGTTTCCGCATTGGATCCGGGTGGCTGCCGGGCTGTCGGCCGACCAAACCCTCGCGGTGAACGTGGAGGCCGGCGAGGCCCTGCCCGCGCAGGCGGACATCGTGGGGGTGATCGTGACCGGCTCCAGCTCGATGGTCACCGACCGTCACGACTGGAGCGAGCGCTCTGCCGATTGGCTGCGCGAGCGGCTGGACGCGGGCCTGCCGGTGCTGGGCATCTGCTACGGCCATCAATTGCTGGCGCACGCCCTGGGCGGCGCGGTGGACTACAACCCGCGCGGCCGCGAGATGGGCACGGTGCCGGTGGATCTGCATCCGCACGCGAGCGACGACCCGCTGTTCGCGCCGATGCCCGAGCGCTTCCGGGTGCAGGTCAGCCATCTGCAGAGCGTGCTGAAGCCGCCGGCCGACGCCACGGTGTTGGCGCGCTCCGATCAAGACGATTGCCAGGCCTTCCGTTGGCGCGATCACGCCTGGGGCCTGCAATTCCACCCCGAATTCAGCGTCGATCACATGCGCGGCTACGTGCGCGCGCGGCGCGACGCCCTGCAGCGCGAAGGCCAGTGCCATCGCGGCATGGCGAAAAGCGTCAAACCCACCCCGCACGCACGCGGCCTGCTGCGTCGTTTCGTGCGTCATGCGGCCGTGTTGCGCGGGCATTGACGTTCGCGATCGTCGTTTCTTGCCGTTATTCCGTTGTTGAACGTTTTGTCACTGATTTCGATCCCCGGAGAGTCGTCGCGCGCATGAGCATTCGCAAAGTGGAACCCTTCGCAGGCGCGGCATGGGTGATCGACGGCGTCAAATTATGGTGGCGCGATCCGCGCGGGTTCGGTCTGTACGGTCTGTGGCTGGGCGTGCTCGGCATCCTGCCGAGTTTGATGGCCGGCGCGGGCACGCAGATCGCCGCGCTGGTTCAATTCATCGCCTTGATCGCTTCGGCGCTGGTGGTGCTGGCGCTGTTCTACGTCGCGCGCGAAGTGGACGAAGGCCGCGGCGCCGGTCCCGGGCAACTGTTTCGCGCGCTGCAGGGCGGCAACGCCGGGCGCTTGTTGATCGGCGTGCTGGGGCCGCAATTGCTGGCGCTGCTCGTGGTCGGGATGTTGCTCGGCTGGCTGGTCGGTTTCGAGGAAGCGGAACGCTTCGCCACGACCATGCAAGAACTGCAGGCCGGCGGCGCCGAAGCCGTCACGCCCGAAGCGCTCTCCGGGCTGCCGCTCGGCGGCATCGTCCTGTTCGTCGGCGCCGCGCTCGCGACGGTGATCGCGATCGGCCTGCTTACCTTCACCCTGTTGCCGGACATGATCTTCGGCGATGTCGGTTTGCTGGCGGCCCTCGGCCGCAGCGTCCGCACCTGCCTGCGCAATCTGCCGGCGATGCTGCTGTTCGCCATCACGATGTGCATCGTCGGCGCCATCGCGATGGTCGTCGTCGGCGTCTTCGGCATGCTGCTGGTGCCGCTGCTGGGACAAGCCGGCGCAGGCCTCGCGCTCAACGCGATCTTCGTCGCCGTAATCGCGCCGATTTCGACGAATGCGATCTATCTGGGCTGGAAACAATTGCTCGGCCCGGACCAGAACGCGAATGCGGCCTCGACCCCGCCGACGGATCGGGTGGCGATGTGATTCGAACAGGAAACGCGTAGCCCGGATAAGCGA
>JADZBF010000143.1 GCA_020852215.1 Lysobacter sp.
CCAGATCTCCCGCCCGGATACCGTGCGCCGCCGTGTTCAGTCGAATCTGCGCTGCGGCCTCGTTCGCCGATCTGACTGTCGTCGCACTTGAACTGTCCGCCGACATCAGATCGACCGCATCGGTCCCCGGCACGCGGTTGGCCGGGCTTCCCAGCGGGATGACGCCGTCGTATCCGAAGACGCCGTTGTTCCAATTGCTCCACCATGCGTTCGCGGGATTGATCAACAGATTTACCAGCCTCATCGGCTCGGTGCGATCCGGATTGCCGCAAGGCATGCCACCGGCATCGCGCAGATCGCGCGCCATCAGCTCGAACGCCATACGGCCGCTTTCCTGCACGCGCCCCATGCCTTCGGTGGCGCGATAGGTCTGCCGGTTCGACAGGAAGATGGTGCCGGCGCTGGCGACCACCAACATACCGAGCACCATCGCGACCATCAGTTCGATGAGGCTCAGACCGAGAATAGCGGCGGTGGGCGCGGAGCGCACGAAGGAACGGCGCGGAGACGGGCGCATGCGAGTCATATCCGAGTGGTGGCGCTGAAAATCTGGTTGACGGCACCGGCAGTGCCGCGGGAATCGTCCCAACGAACAGTGACCGTGCACATCGCGCCGACGCAATTGATCTGCCCGCAGGCAGTCGCACCGAGGTTCTGACGCATGACCGCCACCCAAGCGATGACATCGTTGCCGGCCAGCGTTCCGCCGGCGGGTACCGCGCACATGGCGTTGTTGTATCCGCCGCCACGCGCGGCGACAGGATTCGCTCGCATCGCATCGAAAATGGTGTAGGCGTGAATCACGCCTTGACTGCGTTCTAGCGAACTCTGGCTATTGCGTAGTGCGGTGGCCTGCATCGCGGCGGTGCCGAGCAAGCCGATGGACAACACCAGCACCGAAACGAGCACTTCGACCAAGCTCGCGCCGCCAACGGAAGAGCGACGTCCGGCGGTGGAGCGACGACGGCGTACGATGGATATGGCGGACATCAGATATCCCCCGGCGCCGGGCAGGCGCCCGCGCCATTGATGGGCGGGCGAACGCCGACGCGACCGCCGACCGCGAGATTGACGTCGCGGACGTTTTGCTGCGGATTGACGGTGACCATGCAAACCCGAATATTGGCTTGAAGCAGCGCACCGGCGTTGTCGTAGGCGAGACCGTCCGCGCGGAACGTAATCCGGTTGTTGGCCAGCGCGATGCTGGGGCTCGGCGTCACACGCATCGGTGCATCGATGGTGCCGACGCGAATGATCTCGCCGACATCGGCATTGCCGTTGCCATTGGCGTCGGCGAAGACGATCCAACCGTTCCACGGCGATGTGCCCGAGCATGTGGCGCCGTCGTCGCTCTCGCAGAGCGACGCGCGCAGGTTGCGGCGAATGGCCTCGGAGCGCGCGGACTGAACGGCGGCGACCAGTTCGTTGGCATTCGCGGTCAGACGGCTGCCGTTGGTCACGCCAGTGAACATCGGGATCGAGAAACCGATCACGATGCCCAGCACGAGTAAGGTCACCGCAAGCTCCACCAAAGTGAAGCCCGCCGTTCCGGCACGCGATGGCGCGCAGGTATGGAGAAGGAGAGATCGGCGTCGAGACATCGGTTGCATTGCGCCCCCAGGATCGATGGAGCGGAGCTTAGGCCGCACGAGAAGCGCGCGCCAGACGATGGCCGATGGGCGGCCGGCAGGGACGCATGAGCGGTCCCCCCTGCCCCTTGGGCGTCCGGGCGGGCATCATGCCCCGATGACAACGCCATCGCCCGCCTCGCCGCCCATCGATACCGCCCGCGTCGGCGCTCCGCTCGACAGCCTTTGGCAAGCGAAGGTGCTGATCTGGGTCATCGTGGCCGCCGAAGGTTTGGCGGCGGTACTCACGCTCGCGGGCGATCCGCCGGTGAATCGCTGGATTCGCTTCGGCTTGTTGTCGCTGCTGGTGCAATGGGTCGCGTTGTTGACGCTCGGCGCGTTGTATCTGCTGCGCAAACGCCTGCGCGATACGCGACCTCTCCGCATCGCCTGGTTATCGCTCGCCCTGCTGGTGTTGAGTTGTTGGTCGGTATTGGCGATCAGCGACATGCTGTTGGGCGATTTATGGCGCATCCCGGAGCAAGCGCGCATGGACGTGTTTTTGCGCGCCTCCGGCATCGCGTTCATCGTCGGCTGGTTGGCGCTCGCGGCGTTCCAGAACCATTGGCGAGTGCGTCAGCTCGCTGTACGCACCAAACAGGCGGAGCTGGCGGCGTTGCGGGCTCGCGTGCGGCCGCATTTCTTGTTCAACACGCTCAACACCGGCGCGGCGTTGGTGCACCACCGCCCGGACGAGGCCGAGGAACTGCTGCTCGATCTGGCCGACTTGTTCCGCGCCGCGTTGAGCGGCCCGCGCGAAATTCCGTTGGAAGAGGAATTCGCGCTGATTCGACGCTATGTGGAAATCGAATCGCTGCGCTTTCGCGAACGCTTGCGCGTGCAATGGCATTTGCCCGAGTCCATGCCCGATCTGCGCGTGCCGTCGCTATCGCTGCAACCGTTGGTGGAGAACGCGATCCGGCATGGGATCGAACGGCTGCCCGGCGGCGGCGACATCGACATCGCCGTGAAAGCGAACGAGGATGGCGGCGCGACGATCACGATTTCCAATCCGACGCCAGCGGACGCCGATGCCGCTGCGCACGGCC
>JADZBF010000144.1 GCA_020852215.1 Lysobacter sp.
CCGACCTGCGATGCGGCTTTCGTCGCCCCGAACGCGGAGGAACGTTCGCTGTGCCGTGCGATGCGCGGCGAATTCGCCTTCGTCGCTGCCGGTTTGCGCGGCGGCGAAGCGATCGACGGCGCGCGACGCGTGTGGTGGAAAGGCTGGGCTGACACCGTGATTTACGACCCGGAGCGTACGGTCGCGGAACTCGCACCGTATTTCGTGCAGTACTGCGGCGAAGAGATCGATCGCGCGATCGCCGCGGACGACCCCGTGATCGCGACGAAGATGCCGCGCGATTGGTTGCGCTTCGGCTGCGCCGGCAATTTCGGCGGCTGCATCCTCGCCCAAATCGCCGCGCCGGATTATTCGGTCTACGCGAAGCGCCTGCAGGACACGAACGCGCGTATCGAACTGATGGCGGGACTGCTGCGTTTGCGCGGGGAATCGGCGGATGTCCCACTCTCCGCGCGCGCCGAAGCGCTGGCGACCGAATCGAAAACGCCGCAGCGCGATGTCGCGTCGAGCGAGGACGGTCGCGGGTTACGCCTCGCGCTTCACGCGCCCGCCGCGGGCGGTGCGGAGGTCTGGGAAGTCCCGCTGCCGGGCTCGCGCGTATCGGCGACATCATCGCCGATGCCTTGATTCGAGTCTTCCGATGCATCGCGGCGTTTCTTGCGCCTGACGTACAGGCATTTGCGCACGCGGGCGACGATTTCGCCTTCGCCGTCGATCACCTGGGTCTCGAACCAGCGCAGGTATTTGTCGCCGCCGTCGGTCGCAGCGCGAATTTCGTCGAGCGCAGCGTCTTCCAGCACGAAGACGGCGCGCACGGTGCCGCGGCCGGGCTTGAGAAATTCGATCGCGCCTTCGCGATCCCAGACGTAGTACTCGCTGCCCAGCGCGTTCATCGCCAGCAGCATCCAGAACGGGTCGGTCATCGCGAATAGGCTGCCGCCGAAATGCACGCCGACGTAGTTGCGGTTCCACCAATGCGCGCGCAGTTCGACCACCGCGCGCCGCCAATCGTCGTCGATCGCGATCACGCGCACGCCCGCGAACAGATACGGCGGCCAAAGATTCAATATCCGCCGCAATTTGCGCGGTGTCATGCGTCCGAGCCAACCCACGGCCATCTGCGATCAGACCAGCAGCAGGGAGGCCATCTTGCGGCGATAGCGGCCGACCACGTCCTCGTCCTCGATGGTGTTGAAGGCGTCGATCAGGCTCTTGCGCGCCAAGCCTTCGCGAAAACCGCGGTCGCGGCGCAGCATTTCCAGGAATTCTTCCAGGCCCGCTTCGGTGTCGCCGGCGACCAGACGATGCGCGCCCAGCAGATGTCGTGCGTTCAGATCGTTCGGATCGGCGGCGACGGCGGCTTCCAAGGCGGCAGCGGGCGGCGCGTCTTTGAGCAAAGCGGCGAAACCCAAGCGCGCGCGCGCGCGGATGGCGCGATCGTCGGTGGAGAGATTCGCCGGCAAAGCGTCGAGCAGGCTCTCGGTCTCGCGCGCTTCGCCCAGTTGCGACAGCGCAAGCGCGAGTTGCAGTTTGAGTTCGGCGTTCTCCGGCTCGTTCGCGATCGCCAGGCGCAGGCGTTCGGCATCGGCCGCCGGGTTCGCGACGGGCGCGACTTCGGGCGCCTCGGGTTCGGCCGCTTGCGCCGGTTCGATGCCGTGGGTTTTGAGGAATTCGCGCAATTGCCCTTCGGGGAGCGCGCCCTGGAAGCCGTCGGTCAATTGGCCGTCTTTCACCAGCACAACGGTCGGAATCGATTGGATGCGAAACGCGGCGGCCAATTCCTGTTCGGCTTCGACATCGATCTTCGCGAGCACGAATGCGCCGTTGTACTCGGTGGCGAGTTTTTCCAGGATCGGGCCGATGATCTTGCAGGGTTGGCACCACGCGGCCCAGAAGTCGATCAGGACCGGCGTCTGCAGCGAACGTTGGATGACGTCGGCTTCGAAGCGTTCGGCGGTGGCGTCGAAAACGGGAGGATGAGCGGAAGGCATGCAGGGCGTCTCGGTGGGGGCGGGGAACTGCGGGTTCGAAGGCGAGTGCCCGCTTCTGTAGTCGGTGTCGCAGACCGCTAAGTCTGCGCGATCCGGCGATTTTCAAGCGTTCGTCGCGGCGGCGGTGGTCCCGGCCGCCGGTCGTGCGTCAGTCGCCGAACAGCAGGTTGGCGGGCGAATACTTGTCGGTCAGCGGTCGCGCGCCTTTCGGGTCGGCCGACGCGCGGGCGATGGAGACCAGATAAGGCGCGGAAACGCCGATCCGCTCGAATCTCGGCGTCGCCGTCTCCAGGTTGCGCTTGAGCCGAGCCACATCGAGGTCACCGTCGCGGCCTGCCAGAATGATGCGGTTGCCGCCGTCGACATCGACCTCCAGCACGTTGCGGAAGACCGAACGGTAGGTCGCGGATTCGTGATAGACCAGCCGGCCTTTCGAGAACGAATTGGCGACGACGACGCCGCCGGGGTTCAGCAGCGTTTGGATTTCGCGCATGAATTCTTCGGTCAGCAAATGCTCGGGCACGAAATCGTTGTCGCAGGCGTCGATCATCACGATGTCGTAATGTTCCTTCTTGCGGTTTTGCTGACGGATGAACACGCGCCCGTCGTTCACGTACGCCTTCACCTGCGGGTCTTCGCGGAACCCGAAGTAGCGTTTCGCGACATCGACGACCGCAGGGTCGAGTTCAACGGTATCGACATGGATATCCGGCGCGACATCGCGTACCGCGCGCGTGATCACGCCGCCGCCGAGCCCGATGATCAAAGCGCGCTTGGCGTTGGGGTGCGCGATCATCGCGGTCATCATGCCGTGGGAGTAGGGCAGGACCAGTTTGTCGGTGGCTTTGCGGTCGATGCAGGTCTGCAGCAGACGGATCCGCCGGGTGAAGATCATGCAGCGATGGACCGCGTTCTCGGTCACCATCACGTTGCGATACACCGATTTTTCGCGATGCACGATACGCGCGCCGATCAGATCGACCGCGTTGCGCGCGGGCGCCGGCAGCGCGACCGCGAGCGTCAACACGGCGGCGCAAACGGTGGTACGCAGACGGTTACTGCACATCATGGCGCCTCCCGACGAAGAACAACGCGATGCCGATGGCGAGCGAAATCGAGATCAAGGTCATGATGATCGTGTCGATCTCCATGAACAGCACCAGATAGAACGTGGTCAGGATGGTGCCGCCCGCGGAGCCGAGGGTCGAGACGAAATAGAGAATGCCCGCCTCGCGGCCCGCTTTGGCGACGTCGCGCACCAGCAGACGCACCGCGTACGGCGAGACCATGCCCGAGAAGACGGTGGGCGCGCCGAACAACAACGCCGACCCGAGCAGCGAACCGTATCGGGGGTCCGGCACGGCATATGACAACATATCCAGCATCCAATCGCCTGCCAGCAGGATCGGCAGCGCCAAGGTCGCTTCGAACATCAACAACAGGCCCAAGGTCTTCAGCGCGGGCGTCTGCATGGACAGTTTGCCGCCGATGAGATAGCCGATGGCCAAGCAGGTCATGAAGACGGTGATCAACGCGCCCCAGACGAAGATCGAGTTGCCGAAGTAAGGCGCCAGTAGCCGTCCGCCGAGGAGCTCGACGCCCATGACGAAAAAACCGCTCCAAGCCGCCGCGAGATAGATCGCGGGGTTGCGCCACGCGGGCGAGGCGGCGGCGGCCGCCAAGTCGTTCGAAAAGGCGTGTCGCTCGGACGGCGTTGTGCTCATGCAGGGCTTCCTTGGGTGAGAGAACCTGAGATTCGCGCGCTCCCCGTGCCCGGCGGCGCGGCGTTCCGCCGTTGCCGGTGCGGATCGAGGAGGGCGAACGTCCGATTATGCCAGTCTCGGCCGCGCGGCCCACGCACCACCGTCGTCCTGCCGATAGGCCTGCAGACGGCGCGGGCATGCGGAGTCGCTACGTGATCCGGCCCATTCAATGTAAGGTCTACTTGACATGTCGACGGATAAATGTAATTTATACATTACATTTAGTATTTCCGAGGTGACATCATGCGTGGCTTATCGGGTGGAAAAGGGCTGAGCTTGCTGCTGATGTTGGCGGGGCTGGCGCTGTGGATGCTGCTCGCGGGCCCGGGGCGTTTGTTCGGTATCTCGACCGGGCAACTCGGCATCGTCGTGCTGCTGGCGGGCACTTGGGCGTTGCTGCACGCCGTTTCCCGGATCCCGCGCGATGTGCTCGACGCGGCGGCGTCGCCCGCCGAATGGAAGGCGCGGATCGGCACGGTGTTCTGCCTGGTAGCGGTCGTCTACTTTCTCGCCAATGTCCACGTCTTCAACGATGCGCCGATGCGGCAAAACCCGGAAGCGGCGGTGGTCGGTCGCCATCTGGTGTTGCTGCTGGTCGCGTGGGCCATCCTGTCGAGCGTCGTGGCTTCGCGTTGGAAAGGCGCGGTGGAAGCGGACGAACGCGACCGCGAGATCGCCATCGCCGCCGCCGGCTGGGGCCACAGTGCGCTGATCTTCTGCATCGTCGGCTTCGCGGTGACGCTGGGATTCACGCCAGCCGAAAAACTCGAATGGGCGACGCCGCCGATGATCGGCAATCTGCTGATCTTCGCGCTGATGTGGGGCTGGCTGTGCGAGTACGTGGCGACCTTGGTGTTGTATCGTCGCGACCGAGCGCAAACCGCATGAGCGACCTGTCATGAGCGGCATCTCGATCGTCAATTCGATTCGCCGCCTGCGCTTCGAACGCGACGAAATGACCCAGGAAGCCTTGGCGCAACGCTGCGGCGTGACTCGGCAGACCATCATCGCGCTCGAAGCCGGGCGTTATGCGCCGTCGCTGGAACTTGCGTTCAAAATCGCGCGGGCGTTCGATGTCGGCGTAGAGGAGGTGTTCCAGTGGAAAGCCGAACCATGAGGATGCCGCGCTCCCGGATATTCGCGTTGGCGGCGCTGGCTTCTTTCGTCGTCGCAGCCCTCGTGTTCGGACTACGGCCATGGGCGCTGGCGATCAGATACTCGCATCTCACGCATCCCTTGGCATGGTTGGGTGGGGCTGGCATTCCCGGTGGAGTGTGGTTCGATGCGTTCGCGTTCGTGTTACCCGGCGCGCTTGCGGCGGCGGCGCTGTGGCCGCTGCGGGATGCGTTGCCGATGGCAGCGGGATGGTCCGCGCGAATCGGCGCTCGGCTGGTGCTGCTGTCCGCGTTCGCGTTCGCCGCGCAAGGTTTGCTGCCGATCGACATCGACGACCTCGACGGCACCGCCAGCGGTTTGCACGGCATTGCCTGGACGCTGTGGTGGATCGCGTTCGCCGCGGGCAATGTCGGTTTGGTCTGGGGTTTTCGCAAACGGCGCGATCTGACCGATTGCGCCGTCGCATCTCTCGCGGCCCAGGCGGTCCCGCTTTGCGCATTGTTCGCGCAAGCAGTCATGCCGATCGCGCTCGCGCAGCGGCTCGCCTTCGTGCTGTGGTTTTTGTGGATCGTGTGGATCGCCGGCCGCTATCGTCGATTGCGCGGCGACGGCTGAGCGACGGCGGCGAAGCGAAAACCGAAAGCCGCGTCAGCCGTGCTTGATCTTCATCGCCAGGATCGACGCCGACAGCAGGAACGTGACGATGTTCGAAAGAATCATCGGCATCGAATTCAGCGCGATGCCGTA
>JADZBF010000145.1 GCA_020852215.1 Lysobacter sp.
GCAGATCGTTGGTCGCGGCGCGGCCCCAACTGCCGCCTTCCTGATTGCTGGGCATCAGCACTTCCAGGTTGTCGGTCAGCGCGCCCATCCACGGCGTCATCTTTTCTTCTTCGGTGCCGGGCAGGAACCCGATGTCCTCGCCGACGCTCACCGTCGCGCGGGTCATGATGATTTCGCGATAGCGCTGCTGGTCCATCGTCTGCGCCAAACCCGCAGCCAGCGCGAGCAGGGTTTTGCCGGTGCCGGCGGTGCCGAGCAGGGTGACGAAATCGATCTCCGGATCCATCAGCGCGTGGAGCGCGACATTCTGTTCGCGATTGCGCGCGGCGATGCCCCAAACCGCGTGCTGATGGCTGCGGTAATCGTCGACGATCTGCAGCACCACGCGATCGCCGTCGATGCGCGCGACGCGCATTTCGGTGTCGTCGTCGCCGGGCAGGTACAGAAATTGGTTCGGGTACCACTCGTCGTCGGCGCCGCGCGAGATTTCGTAATAAGTGCGACCTTTTTCCGTCCACGATTTCAGATCGTGGCCGTAGCGCGCCCAGAAATCCTCCGGCAGCGGGCTGGCGCCGGTGTAGAGCAGGCTGAAATCGTCGAGCGCGCGGTCGTTCTCGTAATCTTCGGAGGCGATGCCCGCGATAGAGGCCTTGATCCGCAGATTGATGTCTTTGGAGACGAACACGACCGGCACATCGGGTTCGGCTTCCTGCAACATCAGAATCGCGCCGAGAATCTGGTTGTCCGGCATCACCGCGCCGAAGCGCTTGGCCGAATCGAAACTGCCGGTTTGGAAGCGCAGCTTGCCGATGCTCTCCGCCGCGCGCAGTTGCAGGCCTTTCGGCCGCGAAAGCGTCAACCCGGACGAAATCTTGTCGGTGCCGTGCGCTTCGATCAACTCGTTGAGGAAACGACTGACCTGGCGCGCGTTGCGGCTGGACTCGGAGGTGCCTTTCTTGGCGTTATCCAATTCTTCGATGACCTGCATCGGCAGGAAGACATCGTGTTCCTCGAACTTGAACAGCGCCGTCGGGTCGTGCATCAGCACATTGGTGTCGAGGACGTAGATGCGTTTGCCTTTGGTCATCATGCGGTGTGGGTGTCCGTTTTGTCGGAATCGGCAACGTAGAGCGGAGCGAGGTTGTAGAGCGGAGCGCAGCTCCGCTGGACCGTTTGAGGCGAGAGTTCGGCGGAGCTGCGCTCCGCTCTACGCGAGGAATACGGGCTGCGCACGTGCAAGGGCGATGCCGCGGCCCGCGAGGCGGGGCGGAGATCGGCGACGTTCGCGGTCGGTATCACGCGGCTTGTGCGGCTTTCAGCGCGTCGAGTACGGCTTGCGCGTGACCGGCGACCTTCACGCCGCGCCATTCGGCGGCGAGCTTGCCGTCGGGGTCGATCAAGAACGTGCTGCGGACGATGCCCAGCACTTTCTTGCCGTACATATTCTTTTCCTGGATCACATCGAAGGCTTTGCACAGCGCTTCGTCGCCGTCGCTGACGAGTTTGAAACGGAAGCCCTGTTTCTCGCAGAAATTCTGGTGCGATTTGACCGAATCGCGGGAGACGCCGAGCACATCGGCGCCGAGTTTGGCGAATTTCGGCAGCAAGGCGTTGAATTCGAGCCCTTCGGTGGTGCAGCCGGGCGTGGAATCCTTGGGGTAGAAGTACAGCACCACCCAGCGGCCGGCGAAGTCGGCGAGGCTGGCGGCGGTGCCGTCGGAAAGGGCGAACGAGCGCTTGAGCGTGGTCTTGGGCAGAGCTTTACCGGTGGCCGTCATCGTGGTCTCGGTCGGAGGCGTAGGGTTTCCTTCGGAGCTTCGCTGACTCGGTTCTCAGAACTTCATCGGGTCCATGATCGCATCGAGATTGAGGTGGTCGCAGAATTCGAGGAAGTCGTCGCGCAGCGCGGCGATGTGCATTTCGGCCGGTACCCCGATCGTGACTTGCGCCGAGAACATATCCGCGCCGGTTTGCATCGCGCGGTAGCGCGCGCAGTGCAGGCTTTCGATGGTGATGCCCTGACGGTCGAAGAAATCGGCCAGTTGGTAGAGGATGCCCGGCTTGTCCGCAGCCACCACTTCTACCACGTAAGGGAGAAGATTCGATTGCACGGGTTTGGGCCCGGTGCGGTACCAGATCAGCTTGATGCCTTCTTCGCGTTCGAGCCGCGTAAGCATGGCTTCGAGTTTGGCGATGGCGTCCCAGGAACCGATCGCCAGCGCCGTGACGGACACGTCGCGGCCGACGGTGGACAATCGCGCGTCGACGAGATTGCAGCCGCTGTCGGCGATGCGGCGGGTGACGGACAACAGCGGAGACTGCGGATGCGTCGTATAGGCGTTGATCAGCAGGTGGTTCTCGTTCGGCGCAGGCCGCGAAGCTGAGGCTGAATCGGTCAAGTGGGCGTCCGCGCGTGAGAGTTCGAAGATCCAAGAGGGCGATGCCGCGCCCGGAAAGTGGCCGACCCGACCGGAGAAGCGATCGGATGGACGATCGGGCGGGGCTCGACAGGCCGTCAGCATACTGGTCCCCGCTTTCGCGCCGCAACCCGCGGGCGGCGGTTCCCGCGCCCCGGTCTTCCATGCCCTCGTGTGAATCGTCCGTCGCGCGTCCGCCATGGCGCGGCGCAGACCGGGTACCATGCTGCGGTCATCCCGCCCGGGCGCGCCGTGATCACCGTGATCGCCGTGATCGCCGCCGGGCTCGTCCCTCCCTGGCAAGACCGAGGCCCCGCTTTGTACCTCTCCGGCAGTATCACCGCGCTGGCCACGCCGTTCGCGACGAGCGGCGAACTCGATTTCGACGCCTGGCGTCGCCATCTCCGCAACCAACTCGACGCCGGCACCCAAGCCCTCGTGGTCGCCGGTTCGACCGGCGAAGCCAACGCCCTGAGCGATGCCGAATACGACAGCCTGCTGCAGGTCGCGATCGAAATCGTCGATGGCCGCGTGCCGGTGCTGGCCGGTACCGGGCTGTCCAATACCGCCAAAACCATCGATGCGACCCGGCGCGCGGCCGCGCTCGGCGCCGACGCGGCGCTGGTGGTGACGCCGCCCTACGTACGGCCCACGCAGGCCGGCCTGATCGCGCATTACCGCGCCATCGCCGACGACGGCGCCTTGCCGGTCGTGCTCTACAACGTGCCGAGCCGCACCGGTTGCGATCTGCTGCCGGAGACCGTCGCCGTGCTGGCGGCGCATCCGCAGATCGTCGGGATCAAAGAGGCGCGAGCCGAACCGGAGCGCATGGAGGCCCTGCTCGGGCTGCGCAGCGATGCGTTTTCGATCCTGAGCGGCGACGACCCGACGGCCGCGCGCGCGATGCTGGCCGGCGCGGACGGCACCATTTCGGTGGCCTCGAACGTGATTCCCGCTGCGTTCCGACGCTTGTGCGATCTCGCGCGCAGCGGTGCGCGCGCCGAGACCGCCGCTTGGGATGCGCAATTGCAGCCGATCTACGATTTCCTCGCGGTCGAGCCCAACCCGATTCCGGTCAAGGCCATCCTCGATCGCCAGGGCCTCGGCCGCGGCTTGCGTCTCCCGCTCACCGATCTATCGCCCGTCCACACCGCGCAGGCCGATGCGATCGCCGCCCGCATCGCCGCGTTGGAAACCCGCGTTCGCGATGTCTTGGCCGCCTGAACCGGAGCGCCGTTTGTCGACGCTCGAATCGTCGACGCTCGAATCCGCATCCATCCCATCCCACGACCCGTTTTCGATTCCACTGGAGTTCGCATGACCTTGTCCCTTCGGCCGTCCCGCCCGCACACCGCTTCGGCCGTTTCCCGCACTGCGCTGCGCATCGCCGCGGTCTCTCTGATCGCGGTCGCCGTTCTCGGCAGCAGCGGTTGCCGCTGGTTCCGCAAAAACGATAAGTACGCCGAAAACGCGGAGAACCGCCCGCTGGAATTGCCGCCGGCCTTCAACGCGCAAGAGGCCGAGGCGATCTATAACGGCAGTGCGAGCGGCTCGGTCACGCGCTCTTCGGTCGGTACGGGCGGCGCGTCGGCGGCGCAGGCGGTCGGGTTCACCGTCTCCGGCGACCGCGCGACGGTGTTCGAGCGCGTCGGCGCGGCCCTGGCGAACGTGCAGGGCGCCAATGTGGTCAACCGTGCGCAGTTGCTCGGCGCTTACGACATCGATTTCGAAGGCGCGAAGTTCCTGGTCCGCGTCAGCGAAGTGGCCGGCGGCAGCGCGGTGGCCGCGGTGGATCCGCGCGGCCAACCGGCGCAGGGCGCCGCGCCGGCGAAGTTGATCGCCGCGTTGAAGGCGGCATTGGAAACGAAGTAAGCCGGTTGCGGTTCGCTTCGCTCGCTTCGGGCGAGCCAACGAAAACGGGCGCCGGAGGGCGCCCGTTTTCGTTGGTGTCATTGGGGGCGCAAGTGCTGCATTGGCTGCGTTTCGCCGCGTTCGCGCGTAGGTCGTCGGCGACAGCCGGCTGACGAAGCGGCCCTCAGCGCTCCAGATACTGCAGTTTCGGCGACTTGCCTTCCCACTCTTTCGCGTCGGGCAGCGGTTCCTTACGAACCGTGATGACCGGCCATGCATTCGACAGTTCGGCGTTGAGCGCGGCGTAGCCTTCCTGGCCCGCGGGCACGTCGTCTTCCGGGAAGATCGCGCCGATCGGGCATTCCGGTTCGCACAGCGTGCAATCGATGCACTCGTCGGGATCGATGACCAGGAAGTTCGGCCCTTCGTGGAAGCAATCCACCGGGCAAACCTCGACGCAATCGGTGTATTTGCACTTGATGCAGTTTTCGGTGACGACGAAAGGCATGGGCGGTCCGGAGACGGGCGTGAGATCGAAGCGAGCCGGCCGCAGGGCGCGTCCGTGGCGCAATTGTAAAGCCGATACGCGCAGAAGAAAGCCCGGCGACGCCGAGGCTGCCCGTGGCGCAGCGCCGAACCGCCTGAGTGTCCACCGCCGCTCCCGGCGGCAGTGTCGAACCCGCGTTCCCACGTTCGAACCCTTCGGGCGCGCAAAAGACAAAACCCGCGCATCGCTGCGCGGGTTTGTCTTTGTATGGCGCTCCCTACGGGATTGACGCGACGCATCCATGCGCCGCGCCCTTCGGGCGGCCTGCGGCCGTCCACTGCCGCTCCCGGCGGCAGTGTCGAACCCGCGTTCGAACCCTTCGGGCGTGCAAAAGACAAAACCCGCGCATCGCTGCGCGGGTTTGTCTTTATATGGCGCTCCCTACGGGATTCGAACCCGTGTTTTAGCCTTGAGAGGGCCACGTCCTAGGCCTCTAGACGAAGGGAGCTTGAAGTCGGCTTGGCACCGAGGTGCGCGCTTCGAGCGAAATTCGATTCGGGAACGGTCGCCTCAACGACGACCGGGACAGGCTGTTAGTATACCCGGTCCCCCTACCCGCGACACCTTCCCGATCAAGCAGACGCCCGAAGACTCCGTATTCGATGAACGATCCGACGCCACAGCCCATTCCGCCTTCGGCGCCGCCGGCCGCAACCTCCGTGCCGATACCCGTTGCCGGAGCGCAAGATGCGACGACTGCAGCGATCAATGCGATAGCGATCAATACGATCCCGCGCGATCGGCACTCGATATCGCGCAAGGACATCAGCCCCAGCGCATTGCGCGTGCTGTACCGATTGCGCGAATCCGGTTTCGGCGCTTATCTCGTCGGCGGCGCGGTGCGCGATCTGCTGCTGGGGCTGCATCCCAAGGACTTCGACGTCGCCACCGACGCCACGCCGGAGCAGGTCAAACACTTGTTCCGCAATTGCCGGTTGATCGGCCGTCGCTTCCGTCTCGCGCACGTGGTGTACGGCCGCGAGATCATCGAAGTGGCGACGTTCCGCGCCAACAGCGACGACGGCAGCGGCGATCGCGAAATGGGCGAAGAAGGTCGCGTGCTGCGCGATAACGTCTACGGCAACATCGAAGAAGACGCCGTACGGCGCGATTTCACCGTCAACGCCCTGTACTACGCGATCGAAGATTTCTCGGTGCGCGATTACCTCGGCGGTTTCGACGATGTGATGCAGCGCGTGCTCAAGTTGATCGGCGACCCCGAGACGCGCTATCGCGAAGACCCGGTGCGGATGCTGCGCGCCGTGCGCTTGGCGGCGAAATTGAATTTCCGCATCGACGAGGCGTCCGCCGAGCCGCTTCCGCGTTTGGCCTCGCTGCTGGGCGAGGCCGCGCCGGCGCGTTTGTTCGAGGAATGCCTCAAATTGTTCCTGTCCGGTCACGCCGAGGCCAGCTTTCTGGGTTTGGAAGCGAACGGGTTGTTGCCGGCGTTGTTCCCCGAAACCGCGGGCGCGTTGACCGCCAATCGCAGCGGCGCATTGCGGCGCATGGTGCTGCAGGGGTTGCGCGATACCGATGCGCGAGTCGCCGCCGACGAGCCGGTGTCCCCCGCATTCCTCTTCGCCTTGCTGCTGTGGCCGGCCTATTGCCGCACGTTGGCGACGCTGCAGGCGAAGGGCATGCACGCGACCGAAGCCGAGCGCCGTGCCGCCGACCGCGTCACCCTGCATCAGGTCGACACCGTCGCCTTGCCGCGCCGTTTCTCGCTGCCGATGCAGGAAATCTGGTTGCTGCAATCGCGTTTCGGACAACGTCAGCGTCGGCGCGTGATGCGCATGCTGGCGCATCCGCGATTCCGCGCCGCCTTCGATTTCTTGCGCCTGCGTCTGGCCGCGTCGGAAAGCCACGCCGAGGATGTCGCGTTCTGGACCGAAGCGCAGCACGACCCCGATCACGCCGTCGAGCTCGCGGTGCCGGCTTCGGCCGACGACGACAGCGAGGGCGCGCCCGCGTCGACCGGCCGCTTGCGTCGTCGCCGTCGACGCCGCACCAGTGGCGCATCCGCCGGTCCGGTCGCCGATGTCTGAACCCGCGCGTCGCTTCGCGACGACGGCGCGGTTTTCGACGTTTCCGTTGGCCGTTGGCGCGACGACGATGCAGCGATGACCGCCGGTTCGAACGACACGGTCGTCGCGTATGTCGGCCTGGGCGCCAATCTGGGCGATGCCGCGTCGACGCTGCGCGCGGCGCTCGGGCATCTGAATGCGCTGTCGTCGACGCGCCTCGATGTTGCGTCCCGGCTCTACCGCACCCCGGCCTGGGGCCTGCGCGACCAACCCGATTTCGTCAATGCCGTCGCTCGGCTGAGCACGCGTCTCTCGGCGCCGCGCCTGCTCGAGGGTTTGCTGCCGATCGAACGCGCCTTCGGCCGTCGGCGCGCAGAGGACGGCAGCGACCGCTGGGGGCCGCGCAGCCTCGATCTGGATCTGTTGCTTTACGGCGATGCGCGCATCGATCTCCCCGGTTTGCATGTGCCGCATCCGTACCTGCATCGCCGCGCGTTCGTGCTGTGGCCGCTGCGCGAGATCGCGCCGGACGCGGTCGTTCCCGGGCTCGGTCGCGTCCGCGATCTCGCCAACGCCTTGCCGGCGGAAGAGGCCGGTGGGATCGAAGCGCTGCCGGACGCCTGGAAAGTGGCTGAATAGGTGCTTCGCCGACGAAACGCAGCGTCCCTCGGCGCGCGAATCGGCGCCCCGTTTCGGCGGTTTCGCGGCGGTCGCAACCTGCTAGGCTTAGCGCCCTCTCGGGACAGGCTTAGGCATCCGGCTTCGTCCCGCCGGCCGTTCGATCGACGCAGGAATCCCATGTCCGTTCACGACGACACATCCGCCGATGGCCGCGCCGACACCGTCAAGACATGGACCGTGCCCGCCTTGGCGGAGGCCAAGCGCGCCGGCCGCAAGCTGGCGATGCTGACCGCTTACGACGCAGTGTTCGCGCGCGTCTTCGACCGCAACGGCGCCGATTTGATCCTGGTCGGCGATTCGCTCGGCATGGTGGTGCAGGGGCTGGGCTCGACGCTGCCGGTGAGCGTCGACGACATCGCGTATCACACCGCGGCGGTCGCGCGGGGCTTGAAGCGCGCCTTGCTGATCGCCGA
>JADZBF010000146.1 GCA_020852215.1 Lysobacter sp.
CTGCTCGGCCATCCGGCGGATCCAGCGGTCGCTTTTGATGCTCATGCCTGCGTTCCTGGGGCGGATGCGCCCCGCGAGGCGGGCATTCTATCGGGTTCGCGCCGTCGCTTCGCCGTCGGCGACGACGACGTCATCGACGCTGCCGCCGATGCTGTCGTATCGATCTTGCCGCGCGCCATGCGGCGCGCGGAGGCCTCACACCAACTGCGCGCCGATCCCCGCGCGCATCCGCGGACGGGCCGCGAGCGCCTCCAGCAAACGGCCGGCGGTATCGCGATAGGCCTGCGCGGCCGCCGAATCCGGCGCCGCGCGCACCACCGGCACGCCGATATCGCCCTGCTCGCGGATGGCGATTTCCAGCGGCAGCGACCCCAGCACCGGCACACCGTACTGCGCGGCCATAAGCGCCGCGCCGCCGCTGCCGAACAGGTGTTCGACATGCCCGCAGTTCGAGCACACGTGCTGGGCCATATTCTCGATCAACCCGAGCACAGGGACCTGCACTTTCTCGAACATTTTCAATGCTTTGCGCGCATCCAGCGTCGCCACTTCCTGCGGCGTGGTGACGATCACCGCGCCGGCCACCGGAATCTTCTGGGCCAACGTGAGCTGAATATCGCCGGTGCCGGGCGGCAGATCCACGATCAACACATCCAACGGCTCGTCTCCGCTACCGCCCCAGAGCGTGTCGCCGAGCAATTGGGTCAAGGCCGAGGTCGCCATCGGGCCGCGCCAGATCATCGGCGTGTCCTGTTCGACCAGAAAACCGATCGACATCGTCTGCACCCCGTGCGCCTGCATCGGAACGATCGATTTGCCGTCCGGACTGTCCGGCCGGCCGGATAACCCGAGCATGGTCGGGATGCTGGGGCCGTAGATGTCAGCGTCCAGCACACCGATGCGCAGGCCGGTATCGGCCAACGCCAGGGCTAGATTGACCGCCGTGGTGGACTTGCCCACCCCGCCCTTGCCTGAGCCGATGGCGACGATATTGCGGACCCGCGGCAGCGGGGACACGTTGGGCTGCACGGCGTGGACCGGCAACGGATTCGAGGAGGGCGTCTGCATCCCGGCATTGTCCCCGGGCCGCCCCCCGGACGCCAGACTGCGACACGTCGGGCCCTTGCCGCATCCCCTCTTTCGAGGGGCGAACGGAAACCCGCCCCGGAGCGCCAAACGTCGCATACACGCGGCCCATGACAGCGGCGTTAAAGGCATGTTAATTTCGCACGAGGCGGGCGACCGGGGGAACAGTCGACCCACCGCACGACGCAAAGTCGATTCCACCACTTACATCGGGGATTTCCATGAGCTTTGAACGCAACCGCAGACTGCGGAGAGACCGATTGACCAGCGCAATCCTGGCGACGCTGCTGATCCCGTTCGCGGGCACGGCCTTCGCCCAGGACGCCGCGAAGGACGAGGACGAAACGGAACAGACGCAAACCGAATCGCAGGCCGCGACCGACCTCGGCAAGATCGAAGTCGTCGGCAGCCGCATCAAGCGCGCGGAGATTGAAGGACCTTCGCCGGTGACTGTGATCAGCACGGAGCAACTCGAAAAGGAAGGTTTCGTCACCGTTTTCGACGCGCTGGAAACCCTGACGCAAAACACCGGCTTCGTGCAAAACGAATTGAACTCCGCTGGCGGCTTCACGCCCAACGGTAGCCCGGTCAATCTGCGCGGCCTGGGCACCGGCCGCACCTTGTTGCTGATCAACGGACGCCGTGCAGCCGACTACCCGTTTCCGTACAACGGCCAGAGCAACTTCCAGAACTTCGGTAACGTCCCCACCGCTGCGGTCGATCGCATCGAAATCCTCAGCGGCGGCGCTTCGGCGATTTACGGCTCCGACGCCGTCGCCGGCGTGATCAATGTCGTCCTGAAGAAGAATTACGAAGGCGATGTGTTCAAGATGCGCGCCGGCACCAGCACCACCGGTGGCGGCGACTTCGCCGATTTCCAGTGGGTCGGCGGCAAAACCGGCGACAACTGGAGCGTGACGTACGCGTTGGAGTATCTTGCCGACGAGCCCGTCTACGCCTATCAGCGCGACTTCATGGATTCGCGCGAAGACAATCCGCTTCCGAACCCGCTGTTGGGTAACCAACCGGTAGGCACCTTGCGTATCAATCGCGTCGGTCTCCCGGCCAATACCCCAAACACCTTCATCGGACCGCCGACCGGCGCTTGCGCTCAATTCGGCGGTGAGTATGTGAATTGGACCTATCGCGCAGTCAGCACCGCGACGGGGCTTCCGTACACGCAAGGTAATGCCTGTGGCTATTGGAACGACGTTGGTTATCAGTCGATCGCCAACGGCAACAGCGACTTCTCCGGTTATATCTACGGCAATTACGACTTCGGCAACGGCATGGAAGGCTGGGCCAGCGTCATGGGCTATCACTCCAAGTCGAAGTTGACCGGCGGCGTCGAATTCATCGGCGGTCCGCATATCGACGGCACCGGTACCATCTCCACGTTCTTCGCGACCAACCCCTCGATCAACGGCAACGTGCAGATCCAGCGCATCTTCACGCCTCAGGAATACGGCGGCATCGAAGGTACGCATCAGAAATTCACCGAGAAATCGCTCGACTTCGCCGCGGGTCTGCGCGGCACGTTCGCCGACAAATTCGATTGGGACTTCACCCTCGGCCGCGCCGATTACTGGGCCGATCGCACGCGCCCGCGCCTGGACGGCTCGGCCGTGACCGATTTCTTCTTCGGCCCACGACTGAACACCACCGGCACGCCGCGCTATCTGATCAATCTTGAGCGTTTCTACCGCCCGTTGACGACGGCCGAATACCGCTCGCTGTCGACGATTCTGAAATACGAATCGCATTCCTGGGTCACCCAGGGCAGTTTCGTGCTGAGCGGCGACCTGTTCGAACTGCCGGCGGGCCCGCTCGGTTTCGCTGCGGTGGTCGAAGGTACGCAGCAAGGCTACGAATTGAACTCCCCGCCGGAAATCCTGCCGACGAACCGTCTGGCCTATAACCTCACGGGCACCAACGGCGGCGGCGATCGCGACCGTTACGCCATCGGCGCAGAGTTCAGCATTCCGATTTTCGAATCGCTGAAGATGAGCTTGGCCGGACGTTACGATAAATATAACGACATCACCAACGTCGACGACGCGAAAACGTGGGCGGCCGGTCTGGAATGGCGCCCGTTCGAATCGCTGTTGGTGCGCGGCAATTATTCGACCAGCTTCAAAGCCCCCGACATGCACTATGTCTACAACGAGGGCAGCGGCAGCTTCGGCAATGCGCTCGATACGTTCCGCTGCTTGTCCACCGGTGGTTATGCGACCTTGCCGAGCCCGCCTCCTGCCGGCGCGGTGCTCTGCTCGGGCTCGAACTTCATCTATTCCGTGTTCGCGACCAGTCGCGGTGAGCCCACGCTGGAAGAAGAAACCGGCGAATCCTGGACGGCCGGCATGGTATGGGACGCGACCGACAGCTTGTCGATGTCGGTGGATTACTACAACATTGTCCTGGAAGGCGCGGTCGCCAACCTCAGTTCGACCTTCATCCTCGACGCCGAAGGCGGTTGCCGCACCGGCTACACCCGTACGCGTCAGACGTATCAATTCGCGCCGGGTTCCGCGTTCTGCCAGGAGATCGTCAGTCGCGTGACCCGCACGCCGGCTCCGGGCGAGCCGACCGACCGCATCACCGGCGTTCGCAGCGGCCCCGTCAACCAGTCGTTCCAGCGCGTGACCGGCATCGATGCCGCGATCAACTGGCGCTTGGATCCCGATCGCCTCGGCGATTTCCGCTGGCGTTTGGAGTGGTCGCACACGCTCAAGAACGAGCGTCAGGTTTTCGCGACCGACCCGATCCAAACCGATTGGCGCGACGATCCGAACAACTTCGACTTCCGCAGCCGCGTCCGCGCGTCGGTGGCGTGGTCGAAGAACGATTGGGAAGCGAACCTGTTCACGACGCGCTACGGCAGCGTCCCGAACTGGCAGGAAACCGACCGCATCGCGCCCTACTTCCTCTGGAACGCAAACGCCAGCAAGAAGATCACCGACAAGGCGACGATCGGCCTCTACGTGAACAACATCTTCAACAAGTTCCACCCCAGCGACGACGGCTACAACAGCTACCCGTACTTCTCGGGCGTCTACAGCCCGATCGGCCGCACGATCTCGGCGGAGTTCGAGTACAAGTTCCGCTGATCGA
>JADZBF010000147.1 GCA_020852215.1 Lysobacter sp.
ACGCGGTCATGCGCGCGTAGTCGGCGCGGACGCGGATCGAACGACCTTCGCGGCGATCGAGCACGAGGCCCGCGTTACGCAGCACATTCAGATGCGCGGTCAGCGTGGCGGCCGGCACCGCCACAATTTCGCGCAATTCGCCGACCGCCATGCCTCCCTCGCCCGCAGCGACGAGGGCGCGGAAGGCGGCTAGCCGGTGTTCTTGGCTGAGCGCTTTGAGTGCGGCGATAGTGGCGACGTGATCCATGATTCTATATTTCCAGAAATATGGAATTATTGGCAACCGGCAAGAGGCACTCTCCGACGAACGGTCGAAGACAGTGTCGGTCTACAGTTTGAGTGAGCGAGTCTTCGGCCGCGTCAGGCCAGCGGCAATTCGCGCTCGGCCGAGCACATCAGATCGTGCAGTTCGCGCACGCGATCGGCACTCGCGTCCACGGCCCCGACGCCGAGGGTTTCGATATAGCGGCAAGCGGCATAGCCCTCGGACGCGCGCCCGTAGGTCTCGATCCATTCGCGTCGCGCAGGCAGATCGGCGTGTTGGCTTTGCCACACCGCGGAATACGGCGCGCGCAGCCGCGGCATCCCCAACCGCCACGGTTTGGGCGTGAGCCGCGCGCGGAAGCAATTCTGGTTATGGCACATGCGCGCATAGGTGGAATCGACGCCCAAGGCCGAGAACGCGTGCACGACATCGGACTCGCGCGGATCGAACGTACGATGCAGCGCCAGCAAGCGCATGCCCGCGGGCGTGCGATACAAGCGCACGCGCCATTGCGGATGCTGAGCGACGAATCGCGCGATGCGTTTGCGGGCGCGACCTTCTTGACCGCCCTGCAGCGCGGAAAACGCGCGCCGCCATACGCGAACGCCGCCATCGCCCAACAGAATCGCTACGACGACGCCGATCAGGACCGCGCGCGCCAGACTCAGATCGAACGCTTGCCGCATCGCGATGCCGACCGCGAATCCCAATAGCAGCATCGCGACCAAGACGGCTCGGCACCCGGCCTTCTCATCGAAATCGATATCCGCGAACAACACGTTCGGCGTGTTCAAACACAAGGCGCCGTAACCGTTGCGGGTGATCACCGTCTCGCCGTCGCGTTCGACGATCTCCTCGCGGATCGGCACGCCCTCGCTGCCGTTGTAAGCGGCGCGGCGTTCGCGTCGCAGCAGCTTTTCGCCGGCCAACGCGCGCGCCATGGCCTCGCGCACGCGGGTTTCGGCATGCGCCTGCGCTGCCGCGAGGCTGTCGTCGGACCAACCGAAACGGCGGATCGTGATTTGCCGCCCGCGTTCGCGGTGCTGCAGCCTCGCTTCCGCCCAGTGTTGCGGGATGATCATGCTCGCACCTCGTTCGACGCGCGCAGCCGCATCGTCAGTTCTTTTTCAGATTAGCGGAGAGGAAACGCAACACGCGGTCGTAGTATTCCTTGCGATTCTTGTCGCTGTAGATGCCGTGGGTTTCGTTGGCGAAAAAATAGGTTTCCAGCGGCTTGCCCGCCTTCTGCATCGCCGCTTGCATCGCCTTGGCGTGTTCGAAGGAGACGCGCGGGTCGTGCTCGCCGTGCACCAACAACACCGGCACTTGGATCTTCGCGACATGCTTCAGAGGCGAATTCTCGAACAACTCTGCCGGATCCTCGCCGATGTAGGTATCCAGGTAATGACGCCCACCCTCGGTCTGATGGGTATCGCCCCATTTCCGCGTGATGTTCAAATCGGTCGCGCCGGCGGTGGAGATGGCGCAACGGTAGAGCGTCGGCTCTCGCACGACGCCCATCAAAGCTGCGTAGCCGCCGTAGCTGGTGCCGAAAATACAGATCCGCTGCGGATCGATCTTGCCCTGCGCAATCGCCCAACGCGTGGCGTCGGTCACGTCGTCCTGCATTTTCTTGCCCCATTGCTTGCGGCCGGCATTGATGAAATTCCAGCCGAAACCGTCGGAGCCTCGGAAATTCACTCGCAGCACCGCATAGCCGTGCGCGGCGAGAATCTGTACTTCCTCGTCGTAGCCCCATTCGTCCTGCACCCAGTACGGACCGCCGTGCGGCATCACCACCAGCGGCGGTATGCCCTTGGCGTCGACGGGTAACGTCAGATAGCCGTTGAGTTCCAAACCATCGCGCGCCTTGAACGCGAACGGCTGCGCGCGGGCGAGGGTTTCCGGGTTTAACCAAGGTTTCGCGCGCGCCAACAGCGCCGTCGTTTTCTTGGCGCGATCCATCAGGTAATAGCTGCCCGGATCGCGGTCGCTGAACACCACGACGACGATATGCTGACCGTCACGCGAGCCGCTCGAAAAGAGCACGGCGTCCTCGGGGAAAGCTGCTTCTAACTGCCGCAGCAACTTCGCGTCCGGATCGTTCGTATCCCAGAACCGTGCCCGCGGCACCCCGGTACCGTAGGCCGCGCCGATCGGCTGCCGCCTGTCGGCGGACCAGACGACGAACGCAGGGTCGAGCACCGGGTCGCTCATCGCTACGGTGCGTTCGCCGGTGGCGAAGACGTATTTCTCGATCGCATCCGGCCCGGATTTTCGTTCGGTGTACAGAAACACCGCTGAACCGTCGCGCGAACTGCCGATAGGTTTGGTTTCGACGCCGGTTTCGCGCTCGTCGCTGAACATCGTCCACTGCCCGCTTTTCAACAGCCAGACTTTTTGCCAACTTTCGTCGTCCCACGAATAGGCGAAGCGAATCTGACCGGCGTTGTCGGCGTAGAAGAAGGAGCGGTCGTCCGGCGAATCGACGATGCGTTTGCCTTTGCGGCTGCCGTCGTTGTCGGTCTTCTCGATGTAGCTCATGCAGCCTTTGAGCGTCAGCTTCGAGCACCACTCGACCAAGATGTTGTCGTCGTCGTCGACGAGCGGATCGATCAGACTGCCGTGCACCACCCGCTTGCGCGTTCCGTCGACGTTGATCGCCAGCACGTAACCCTCGAGGTACTGCTGCGCGAATTTGCGGCCATAGCGCGAATTCACCAGAAACAGGCGCTGGTCGTTGGCCCAGGAAATGCTGTCGATACCGCCGCGCTCTTCCGGGTCGAGCAACCGCACCGGCTTGCCGGTGGCGCGGTCGATGATGACCATCATCATCTTGTCTTCTTTGTTTTCTGTCTTGCGGAACGTCGCGGCGATATAGGTGCCGCCCGGCGAGATACTCACCAGATCGTGCTGCGCCGGTTTGAGCAGTTCCTCCAGCGACGGCGGCGCCGCGGCAACGGAAAAACAAGCCGCCGCGATCAGCGACGACAGCAAATGTGAAATGCGACGCATGATGCCCCCACGCATGGACTGTCCATTGCGCGCGATCATCTGCAAAACAAGCGCCCACCGCAAGATGGGAGGCAGCGCGGAAGCGAACCGAGGCCAGGCTTCGGGTTCGCCGGACATACGAGCGCCGGGTCAGAGCTTAGCGGTACACGGCGCTCTCGACAGCCGGCGCTCTCGACGGCATGCCGTCGCCGAACCCGGATCGACTTAAGCCCTAGCGCGCTTGGGGAATCCCACCAGTTGCTTCATGTCCTCGTCCCACAGTTTCAGCCGGACGCAGCGCAGGCTGGACCAGAAGGTCAGGCGCGGGGCCATTTGCAGCAGGGGGCTGGACTCGAAGGCTTCGCGCAACCGGTAGTTGGGGATGCGGCTGGCGAGGTGGTGGATGTGGTGATAAGCGATGTTGCCGGTGAACCAATGCACCACCCGCGGCAAGTCGTAGAACGAGCTGCCGGCGACGGCGGCATCGACCGAATTCCACTCTTCGCCGCGCACCCAATAGGCGCCCTCGAAATTGTGCTGGACGTAGAACAACCACACGCCCACGGTGCCCGCGATCAGCACCAGCGGCAGATGCACCAACAAGGCGATATGCCAGCCGATGGTCCACCAAAGGGCGACGAAGACGACCGCCAAGGCCAGATTATTCAGCAGCACGCTCAGCCATTCCTTCTTCCATGCGAACGGCATGTCGAAGGGGAAGCGATGCTTGATCACGAACTGGTACATCGGGCCGATACCCAACAGCACCGGGGTGCTGCGGTAGAAGCGATAGCACAGGCGGATGACCCAGGAGCGCTGACGGTACTCGGCGACGGTCCAGGTGGCGATGTCGCCGATTTCGCGACGATCCAAATTGCCCGAAGTGCCGTGGTGGATCGCGTGGGTTTTTTTCCAGTAACCGTACGGGAACAGCGTGATCACGCCCAGGCAGCGCCCGACCATATCGTTCACGCGCTGACTGGCGAAGAACGAGCCGTGCCCGCAATCGTGCTGGATGATGAAGGCCCGCACGTACAGGCCCGCTGTCGGCAAGGCCAGCAGCAGCGTCCACAGGTAGTTCCATTCGGCGATCACGCTCCAGGCCATGACGCCCCAAAGCGCGAAGAACGGAACCAAGGTGTTGACGAGTTGCCACACCGCACGGCCCGCGATGGGCTGGGCGAATTCCGCACAACGCTGCCGCAATTGCGCGGCGTGCTGTTTGGCGGAAGAAACCATCGTCGCACGATCGATCACGCGGAATTCTCCTCAGACATGA
>JADZBF010000148.1 GCA_020852215.1 Lysobacter sp.
CGCGGAGTCGCCCAGCAGAAGGGTCGAGCCTTCCGGGTTGGCTTGGCGGCGGGTGTTCAATTCAAGCGCCTGCTTCACCAGGCCGCGCAAGACGGCGAGATCCACCGGCTTGGTGACGAAGTCGAAGGCGCCGCTTTTCAGCGCTTCGACCGCGGCTTCGACGTTGCCGTAGGCGGTGATGACCGCAACCGGCGTGGTCGGGAAGCGGGAGGCGATCTCGGCGACCAGCTCCAGACCCGAGCCGTCGGGCAGGCGCATATCGGTCAGGCACAGGTCGTAGGCGACTGTGCTCAACATTTCTCGGGCTACTGTGAGGTTAGGGGCGGTATCCGTGCGCAGCCCCATCCGTCCCAGCGTCACCACCAGTAGTTCGCGGATGTCATGCTCGTCGTCGACGATGAGCGCGCTGCGTTGCTCGGCCATAGTGCCCTCCTGCGTCAATTTTAGCCCAAGCGCGACAGTTGCGACAGCCGTTTCGGATCGAGCGCCTCCGGTCGAGTCTCCGTTTTGCGGTTCGCCGTCCCAATGTCGAGGGCGATTGGCCGGTGCTCGAATCCGAATTCGGCCCTCGGGCAGGGTCGAAGTGCGACTGTCGCGGGGTCTGGTGGCCTCAAGCCGGCAGCAGGGTGTGCAGGCCCGGCAAGGTGACGCGGAAACAGCAACCGCCGCTCTCCGTCGGGACGTAATCCAGAGACGCGCCGTTCGCGCGGCACAATTCCCGCGCGATGTAGAGACCCAGCCCGGTGCCGTGCTGCGAAGTGGTGAAGAACGGCCGGAATAACTGCGGCACCACCGAATCGGGAATGCCGGGGCCGCGGTCGATCACATCAATCACCGGCGCGTCCTCGATCTTGTACACATGCAGCGCGATCAACGCCGGTTTGCCCGGTTGGTTGCCGTGGCGACGCGCGTTCTGCACCAACGCGGTCAACACTTGATGCAGATGTTTGGAATCGATCAACGCCGACACCATCGGCAACGGCGCGACGAGGCTGATGTTGTCGGTTTCGTCCGGTACAGTTTGTCTGAATTCGTCGATGAACGCGCGCAGTTGCGCGACCAGTTCGACGTGTTCGGCGGTGGCGCGTTCGCGTCGCGCGAGGCCCAGCACGCTTTCGACGATGCTGTTGGTGCGCATGCATTGTTTGAGGATGATCTGCACCATCTGCCGATCGCCATCCGACAGATCGGGCGATTCTTCCAGCAATTGCGCGGCATAGCTGATCGCGGCCAGCGGGTTGCGAATTTCGTGGGCGAGACTGGCCGAAAAACGCCCCATCGCGGCGAGCGTGAGCGATTCGGCGCGACGCGACACCAATGACGTATCGTCGAGAAAAATCAGCGTGCTGTCGCTTTTGGCCAGCAGGCGCGCGAATCGCGGCACCAGTTCGAATTGCTCGTTGCCCATGCGCATCGGCGCTTCGTTGTGGATGCCCGAGCGCAGCCATTCGGCCAGACGCAGCGCAAGTTCCGGCGCCGCTTGCGCCAATTCCTGAGTGCCGACCGCGCTTTCGCCGAGCAACAGCATCGCGGCCTCGTTCGCCAACTTCATCTGGCCGTCGCGATCCACCAACAGAACGCCGGTGCGCATACGTCGGATGATCAGTTCGTTGATTTCGGCGAGGCGCGTGGCCTCGGCGCCGCGGCGATCGGCCAGGGCTTGCGTGAAATCCACGCGCTGTCGCAGCGGGTAGCTCAGGGCCGCGATCGCCATGAAACTCACGGCGAACATCATCAGTTCGGCGAGCGGTCGCGGCGAGACGCCTACGGCGAACAGGCTCCAGAAGTAACTGCCGGCCAACGACAGCGATGCGGCGACGGCGACGCCCAAGCCCAAGCGTAACGGCAACAACAGCGCCGTCGCGCCGATATTGAACAACAGCATCAATGCGATGCCCGGGGCGACCGCGGGCAGCAAGGTGCTGGCGATCGCGGCGACCGCGATATCGACGCTCACGCCGGTCAGCGTGTGCGCTACGATCCGTTTGGTTCGACGCGCATGCATCAGCAGCGCGATGGCGAGGATCAAGTAGATCACGGCCAAGCCTTGGCCCAGCACCGGCGTTTGTGCGTCCAAGCGCCAACTCTCGAGGGGGTTGAACACCGCCAACGCCAGCATTCCCGCTTCGAACAACCGATACAGCGCGAACAGATACAGTTCGCGTAATTGGGTGCCCTCGTCGGGCGGCGGCGCGGGTTCGGAGAGGGGCAAGCCGATGCTCTTGGGGGCGTCGGCGCCAGTATAGGCATCGACGCGGTCGAAGCCAGCGGCGCGCCGAAGGCGTCTTCGGCGGCGGTCTACGACCAACGTTGAGGACGAAATCGCCGTTCTGGCGCCTGCGCCGGCTGGTTCCGGCTGGCGGCATCGGCGAGAATAGCGGCCCGCGACGGCGCCGAAGGCCTCAGACGGCACCGACTCCGCCCCTCGTTTCGAGCCCCGGCTCGTTCCTCCCGCACGGAATCCACATGAATTTCCACGAATATCAGGCGAAGCAGTTGTTTGCCGAATACGGCATCGCAGTCCCGGCCGGGCGCGTCGCGCGCACGCCGGAGGAGGCCGTCGACGCGGCCAAGGCCATCGGCGGCGATTTCTGGGTGGTGAAAGCCCAGATCCACGCGGGCGGCCGCGGCAAGGCCGGCGGCGTCAAGCTCGCCAAGACCTACGACGAGGTGCGCGAGTACGCCAAGGGCATGATCGGCACGAAGATGACCACCTACCAAACCGCCGGCGTCGCGTTGCCGGTCGACAGCGTGCTGGTGACCCAAGCCACCGACATCGCGCAGGAGCTGTACCTGTCGGTGCTGGTGGATCGTTCCAGCAAGTCGATCACCTTCATCGCCTCTGCCGATGGCGGCGTGGAGATCGAAAAGACCGCGGTGGAGAATCCCGACGCGATCAAGACGCTGCACGTGAATTACGTGCAAGGCCTGCAGCCGTATCAGTGCCGCGACATGGGCTTCGCACTCGGTTTGAACGCCAAGCAAGTCGGACAGCTCAGCAAGATCATGTTGGGCCTGTACAAGCTGTTCAACGAAAAAGATTTCTCGCTGGTGGAACTCAACCCGCTGGCGATCCTCACGAACGGCGATCTGGCCGTGCTCGACGGCAAGATCAACTCCGACGACAACGCGACCTTCCGTCACCCGGAACTGGCCGCGATGCGCGACATCCGCCAGGAAGACGAGACCGAAGTGTTGGCCAGCCAGCACGATCTGAACTACGTCA
>JADZBF010000149.1 GCA_020852215.1 Lysobacter sp.
CGTCGGGAGCGAGTCCGGACATGTGCCGGACTCGCGACTTGACTGTGCCGGCAGGAGCCGGCACGAACGGCAACGCCGGCCGCGAAGCGGCGAGCCGCAAGGATGCGGCGAGTCAAAACGATCAGGAAGATCGTTTTTCAATAACCTGTTGTGGCGAACGCCTCAGCGGCGTACATCCGGGTTCATGTCCGACCAACTGGCGCCTGCAGGCGTTTGCGGCGTGTCGCCCAGGCCCTCGCGCTTAGCGGGACAATCGCCTTCGAACAGACAGCACCATTCCGGTTCGGCCGGGCACATCTGCGCGACTTGATCCCAGGTGTGGCGCGGATCGGGCTTTTGTTCGCGGAAGCTGCTGTAGTTCTGGCTCACGATCGGCGCGTTCGGCGGATCGGTCGGCGAGCCGGAGAAATAAAACGACTGCGGATGGCGATACGGCACGGCGTTGGGATTCGTCGGATCGTCGGACGTGGCTTCGCGCCAGAACGAATACCCGAACAGAATCTTCTGCGGGCCAACTTCGCGCGCGTAGGCCTGAATCGCGCCGCCCAGATGCGCGCTGCGCCCGGCGTCGTAAGGCAGATGTTTGATGAAATCGCGCCGCGGCGGGTGATTCTTCGGCGAGAACTTGCAGCATTGCGGCGTACCCGCCGGGCGGTCGGCGTAGCGCAGGAAATACGCCTTGTTGCCCAGCGACACGAAGGCGCAAGTGAAATTGTTCGCCGACGGGAAGATCGGCAGACAGTATTTGTCGTAGTACTCCATCATCGCGCCTTCGCCGTCGCGATCCTTCGGCACGTAGGCGGAGTCGTAATACGTCGCGCCGTACGACACCTGATAGTCCGCGGGCGTCAGTCCGGCCGGCGGCGAAGCGTAGGGCGGCGGGAATTTGTCGTAGTTGGCGAAGACGCGATACATCGTCCAGGTGCTGACCCACCATTTCGGATAGATCGGGTCGGTCGGTTCGCCGGCTTTGCGCTTGTGAATGCAGCGCTCCGGCGGCAAACAACCCAGGTCGTTGTGTACGCCGCCGGTGTAATAGGTGTGGCGCTCGGCGGGGGTTTGCGCGGCTGCGCGCTCGGCGGCGACGGTCGGCGCGGAGAACGATACGAGGGCGAACGATGCGAGCGCGACGAGCGACGCGGCGGCGGTGCGCACGGGCGTGCGGACGGGCTTGCGAGTGGGCATGCGAAAGCGCGGCGAACGATACGAGACGGTCATGAGGCCTCCTGATCGGCGGAAAGAGAGGCGCCGGACGATGCCGGCGAGGACAAACGACGAAGCGCGATGCGATGCAGCCACCAACTGGCCGCGGGTAACGCCAACAAGACGGCGAATGTCGTCGCCGCACCCGGCGCGCGCGCGCCGAGCCAAGCGCTGCCGCCGTAAAGCGCGCCGAGCGCGATCGACGCCAACGCCGCATGCGTCAGCGCGCGCCACAGCGGCAAGCGCCACACGCCCGCGAGCACCGCGCTCAACTCGGCCAACACCGGCAACGGCCGCGCCAGCACGATCCACCAGTCGGCGCGCGCGCGTGCGCGGTCGCGGACGCGATCCCACAGCGCGGGGCCGATCCAACGCCGCAGCCGCGGCTCGGGCAAGACACGGCCGAGGCCGTAGCCGGTCGCGAACGACAGAAATCCGCCGAGCGCGACCGCCGCGCCGCCCGCAACCGGACCGAGCGCCCAACACAAGGCCACCGCCACCACACTGCTGGGAATCGGCAACAGCACATCCACCACCAGCAAGGCGATGCCGACCACCGCGAACCACATCAACCCGTCGCGGGACCGCAGCAACAACGGCACCGCGCGCTCCAGCGCATCGCCCCACAGCGCGACCGGCACCAACACACACACCACCAGCGCGAAGATCATCGCCAACAAGCGCCACGCGGACGCCATCGTCGGCAGCGAAGCGTCGCGCGTCGCGTTCACGGGAACCGCCACTGCATCGAGACGCGCAGGCGACGCCCGCCGGTCCGGCTGCCGAGGGTCTCTTCGACATCGCGGTCCAGCGCATCGTCCACGGCGAGCCGCAGATCCATCGGGCCGAGCGTTTGCAGCAGCGAGAGATCCAACGTCGTCGCCGCCGCGAGCCAACGGTCGCCGGTGGGAATCGAGGAATCGAAGCGACGGCCCAGATGCCGCAGCGAGGCACCGAGTTCACGGCCGCCGCCGATCGGCCACGCGCCGCTCGCCGCCAGTTGCAAACGCGGACGGTGCCGCAATTCGATACCGCCGATCGGATCGCGCACGCGCATCCAGGCGCCCTCGAACTGCAGACGCCAATCGCTCGAAAAACGCCGCTCGGCGCGCCATTCCAAACCGTCGGATTCGATCCGCGCGCGATTGACCAAGCGCGGCGGCGGCCCCGCATCGAAATCGATCAAGTCCTGGTAGCGCGCGCTGAACAACGTGAATCGCATCGACCAGTCGTTCGCGGTCGATGCGTTCGCGTAGAACACCTCCCGATGTGTGGCGCGTTCCGCGCGCAACGCGGGATCGCCCACCAGCGGATGTCCCAGCGCATAAAAACTCGGTCGCTTCTCGCTGCGCGCGATCGACGCGCCCCAGCGTCCGCGCCCGTCCGCGAGCGTGCGCTGCAACGACAGCATCGGATGCGTGGCGGTGTCGTCGTCGGAACGCTCGTAGCGCAATCCGCCCTGCAGCGTCCACGCCTCCGAGCGCCAGCGCGCTTCGGCGAAGGCGCTGTCGGTGCGGCGGCGAATCTCGAACGTCGCCGGCAATACGAACCCGCCGAAATCGATCGCGCTGTCGTAGCGGCCGCGCTCGCGCACATGCGAAGCGCCGGCAGTGAGCATCCACGCGTCGCCGAAGCCGCGACGCCAAATGGCTTGATAGTCGTCGCGGCGATAATCGCTATGGCTGTCGAGCGGCGGCAGCCCGAACGGATCGCGCAGGCCCGGCGCCACGCCCGGCGAAGATTCGTCGCCGCGGCGTGACACCGTCGTCGCCTGCGCCTGCCACTGCGCGCCGGCCGCCTCGGCGTCCATCCGCAGCGAGAATTGCCGGCTGTCGCCGCGACGCGATTCCAGCGTGCGGACCTGCGCATACCGCGCGCCGCCGCTGTCGTCGGGAAATCCCAGCGCGTCGCTGTCGGCGTAGCGCGCCGTGGCTTCGATCCGCGCGCTGTCGCCGATGTCCTGCGCCCAACCGCCGTTGACGCTGCGGCTGCGATGGAACGCGTCGAGACGGTCGCCTTCCTCGCGCTGCGCGACGTTCGCCCACACGCGCTCGCCGCGCCATGCGCCCAGCGCGCCGCGCAAGCCGTCGCCGCCCGCGTACGCGCCGAAGGCGTCGCCGCGTCGGCGCGTGAAAATATGGATCGACCCGGCCATCGCCTCGGCGTTCACCACGCTGGCGTTGCCGCGCACGATCTCGATGCGTTCGATATCGTCGCTGGCGAGCGCATTGAGATCGACCGCGCTGCCGCGCGAGGACAAGGGATCGTTTTGACGCACGTGATCGACGAGGATCACCACATGGCTCGGATCGGCGCCGCGCAGATACAGCGAGCCGAATCCGCCGCTGCGCGTCCCGCGATCGTTCACCAGACCGGCCTGCGAAGCGAGGATGTCGGCCACGCTGAGGCCGCGCATCGCGTCGAGCTGTTCGCGGCGCAGCACGGTGATGTGTTGACTGGCCGCTGCGGGGGCGGTCGGCAACGCGCTGGCGATCACTTCGATGCGATCGAGCGTGCGGTCGGGCGTGTCCCGATCGATGTCTTCGTCTGTGGGCGTGTCGGCGCTCGAATCGGACTTCATTCGCGCGCTCATATCGGTGGGCGTCTCGGCGGCGCTCGCGACCGGCGACAGCAGCGCGGTCAACGCAACCGGCAGCAGCGCGGCGCACGCACGCGCGGCGAACGTTGGATACGGTGCTTCTCGCTCCGCGGCGGTGCCGCGTCGTCGATGCGTCCTGCTCTGCCCCACACTCATGGTGCGTCCCTCGCCGCGCATCTTGCGCGACTGCGTCATCGCGTCGTTCCATCCGCATCCGGCGAATCGCCCGGATGCCCCCTATCGCAATCGCTGCGCCGCATACTGGTACGCATTCGCGACTCCCGTCAAGCCTCCTCCGATGAGCGACGCTGCGGCATGACGATCGATCGTACGCGCACGAGCGGCGCACGAATGGCGATCGACGTTCGCGATTCAGGGCAGCGATTCAGGGCGGCGATTGACGGCAGCAATCGATGGCACCGATCGAAGCGGCGCATCGTCCACGCGCTGAGTTGCGCGCACGGCATCGTCTTGGCGACGCGCGACGTTCGACGCATCGGTCGCCGCGCGAGACGTGTTGCGTCGAGTCGTCTTCGAGCGGGAGTCTCTCGGACGCATCGTGTCGAGAGGACGAATCGAGAGGACGAATCGATCTAATGGCAGGTTCGAGCCGCGGGTGCGAACGCTGGCTGTGAGCGGCCTTACGCCGGAAAGTCCTGGCGAATCCAGGCGGCCAGCAGTTCGACTTGGTCGGGCGTGAACGAGGGATACGGCGGCGGCGGCATATTGCCGCTGCGGACGCGCGCCAGAATCGGCTTGGCGTTCGCCTTCACGTCCTCGTACTTGGTCAGGTCCATGCTCCACAGCATGCCGGCGCGGTACAACTTGAACAGCGGCGCGATATCGCGCTCGAACGAGACCTCGTCGGCCATCCTTGAATCTCCCCGGTGGCGAGCGCAACGTCGCCGCGGTTGCGGCCCCAGCGGTGCGTCTCGGCGGCGATCTTCGCGGCAGCGGCGCTCCGGGGTCAAGCCGAGCGCCCGTCGGCGCCGAAGGCGTGCGGCGACGGCCGCTCGACGGCGCGCTCGACGGCGCGCTCGACGGCGCGCCGCAGCCCGCGTTACCGCGCCCGGATGGCCGATGCGACGGCGACGTGACGGCGACTCGGCTTCCGGCCACACTGCCGCTGCCTGAACGCCGCCGAGCGGTCATGCAAACGCCGCGCCCGGTGTGTATCATGCGCGCCCATCTTTTCATCCCGATCAAGGGATGGATTCCTCAACCATAGGAAGCAATGCCGATGTCCAGCTACCTCTTCACCTCCGAATCGGTGTCCGAAGGCCATCCGGACAAGATCGCGGACCAGATTTCCGACGCCGTGCTCGACGCCATCCTGGCCCAGGACAAGCGCGCGCGCGTCGCCTGCGAAACCTTGGTGAAGACCGGCGCCGCCATCGTCGCCGGCGAAGTCACCACCAGCGCCTGGGTGGACATCGAATCGTTGGCCCGCAAGGTCATCAACGACATCGGCTACAACAACTCCAACGTCGGCTTCGACGGCCACACCTGCGCCATCATCAACATGCTCGGCAAGCAGTCGCCGGACATCGCCGCGGGCGTGGACGGCACCAACAAGAAGGCGAAGAAGCCGGAAGAACAAGGCGCGGGCGACCAGGGCCTGATGTTCGGCTACGCCTGCAACGAAGCTCCGGAATACATGCCGGCGCCGATCTATTACTCGCACCGTCTGGTCGAACAGCAGGCCAAGGTGCGCAAGAACGGCAAGCTGAAGTGGCTGCGCCCCGACGCCAAGTCGCAGGTCACGCTGCGCTACGACGGCAACAACATCGTCGGCCTCGACGCCGTGGTGCTGTCCACCCAGCACGACCCGGGCATCAAGCACAAAGATCTGGCCGAAGGCGTGTACGAGCACATCCTCAAGCCGGTGCTGCCGAAGAAGTGGCTGGAAAAGCTGCCGAAGAACAAAGTCCACATCAACCCGACCGGCATCTTCGTGATCGGCGGCCCGGTGGGCGACTGCGGCCTGACCGGCCGCAAGATCATCGTCGACAGCTACGGCGGCATGGCCCGTCACGGCGGCGGCGCGTTCTCCGGCAAAGACCCGTCGAAAGTGGACCGCAGCGCCGCCTACGCCGCGCGCTACGTGGCGAAGAACATCGTCGCCGCCGGCCTCGCCGACAAGTGCGAAGTGCAGGTCAGCTACGCCATCGGCGTGGCCGAACCCACCAGCATCTCGGTCACCACCTTCGGCACCGGCAAAATCTCCGACGAACAGATCGAAGCGCTGATCCGCAAACACTTCGACCTGCGCCCGTACGGCATCGGCAAGATGCTCGACCTGA